>NZ_JAFCTI010000005.1:0-248684 GCF_049895945.1 Pseudarthrobacter sp. DSP2-3-2b1
CCACTGTAGTCCGGGTGTCCGGTGGTTGCCTGGTTGTGGTGCTGCGCCCGCGCCAGCGTAACCGGCGGCCGGAGGAGCGCATGCGGGGGAGGCCGCCCGCGCACTTGGGGGCCGGACCGCTGTCCCGGTCCGGCCCCCACCCTTCTAGCGGTGTCGCTTATAGGCGGTTGCCTGGTTCTTCGCGACCGGGGCAATGGTTCCCCTGCTCACCAGCTGGTCCATCAGTTCGGCGAGCCGGTAGCCGGGTGTATCAGCCAGAGCGAGCTGGAAGTGGTCTGCAGCTACCGACGATTGGCCTTTGAGGTACGCCAGCCAGCCGATCAAGGTCAGCAGTGGCGCCCGGTAGCCTTCCGGCGCGGCGTCGATGAGGTCCCGGGCGGTTTCCTGTGCCCGGTCCACGCGGTCCCAGTCCGGGGCAGTACCCTCCCCCACGAGCAGATTCCCGCTCCCCTCGGCGTCCGGCAGCTCCGGGTCGATCACGTTGCAGAACAACGTGTCTCGCAAGTCCGGGCGCTGGAAGCACGCCAACAGCTCCACCGCCGTTTCCGGATCCATCCAGCCGCCCCGGGTCAGGGCCTCGGCCCAGAGTTCCCGGCCCGGAGCCAGCTCCGCGCCGAGCACTCCCGAGAGCGCGTAACGGATCTGCTCCTCCCTGCCTGCCGGGCCTGCGAACGGCGGGTAGCTGCTGCCGGGCGTCTTTTGGTAGCTGCTGCCACGGAACACCAGTTCAGCGTTCAGCTGCCCGTCGGTGATGGATTCCAGCGATTCGGGCGGGCAGCACCCGGCGTCGCTGTCGCACAGCAGGTTTTGCCAGTGTGACGGGGTGACCAGCCATGCGTCCTGCAGCGGGGTGCCTGCGCTGTCCAGCGCCTCAATGACGGCCTCGACGTGGTCGTGGAAGGGGCGGGGCTGCCCGGGCGCGGGGGTGCTGGCCGTGTAGATGGCCAACAGGACTGCCGTGGCCTGAGTGTCCAGTGCGAGGTACTCCCTCATGGAGCGGGCGAAACCGGCAGGTTCCGCGGACGCAGGGGCGTCCACGCGGAGTGTCGCGCCCAGCGTCTTGCCCCGCATCGTCAGGAACACAAAGGATTCCCGCGGTACGAACCCGAGTGAGTGCGGGATGAAACCGAGGATGTCGGCGGGGCTGGAGATGCGGATTGCGTCGTTCATGTTGAAAGTCCTTTGCTGAGGATGATGGTGGGTGGGGCGGCTGTGGTGACCGGCCAGCGTCCCCTCTCCCCCCGTTGTTTTGGCTGCTGGCGAAGCTTGCGGAGCTGTGGCCGACGGAGGCCTGTCTACCCGTAAGGGCAAGGGGCGGGAAATTCCCGGAGGAAATCAGCGACGAAGGAGCGCCGCAGGGAAATTTCGTGCGCCGCAGGCCCCGACGAAGGAGGGGCTAGACGGGCCGGAGCGGACACGTACAATCCGTCAGGACAGCAGCCAAAACGTCGTAGACAGAACAGGGCCAGGGCCGGCGGAGCTCTGCGGAGCCGGCACTGGACCCAACAGCCGGCCGCGCCAGCGGACGCCCTTTTCCTGTGTGAGCTCTGCGAACACGCATATCGACCAGGGCAGAACGCGCTGGCAAACCTACCGACTCTGGCATGCTCGGTGCATTCGTGGTGTCATTACTCCACGTCATCGCTGGTACGGCAAGGAGTGATCATGGACAACACGGCAAATGGCGCCTTCCTTTCCTTCCGTGATCCCGCAGTGCGGGGTTCGGTAGCTGTGCTCGCAGAGTATGCCGCGGCTCTTACCTGGGCCTTCTCGCTGTTGGCGTACGTCAGCGCTGGCGCATTAATGAGTCCCGGCGCCGTCGTGCTTCTGATACCCGCTGTTGCGGTGACAGCGGCGGCGATGGCCATCCGTCGCCGAAGTAAGCTCCCGCCCAGGCACAGGTCTCGCGCCTCGCACGCCCTACGATGAGAACCTGTTGGGAGACGTGCAACGGCGGGTTCTTTCCAGAATGAGTGATCCTGCCGCACGTGCCGGCCGCCCTCACCGTGTCCTGCGGATTCTGGTTGTTGTGTTCGTGCTGGCCGCATCGGGGTCCCTGGTGCTGGTGGCCGTCGACCTGTTCATTGGCCGCCCTGCCATGGGTGATGTTTTTATCGCCATCCTCAACGGCTTTGTTGCCCTCGTGCTGTGGCGGCGGCTCGCTGAGCAGAACATCCGTCGCAACGCGGCGTAGCTAGAACAAGTCCAGGGGCGGCGGAGCTTTGCGGAGCTGGCGATGGACTCCGCAGCCGGCCGCGCCAGCGGACGCCATTTCCTGGTGAGCTCTGCGAACCCTCCATCAGCACCCGGGTCTGCTTTCGGGCCTCCCTGGCTGCGGCGGCCGCGCGTGCTCCGAGGTCGCCGGTCGTGAGTGTGCGAATGGCGGTCCGCCGCCCCCGGCCCACAGCGCAAGCCGGCCACGACGGCGGACCGCCCGCGATGACCGTCCCCACAAAGGGGACGGCCACATGACGGGCTTAGCCTGCGAGGAGTTCGGCCACTTCGGCCGCATCGGACACCAGCACCGCCACGCCTTCTTTCAGAAGCCGGTGGCATCCTGCCGAGTTGGCGCTGTGCACGCTCCCGGGGACGGCCGCGACATGCCGGGCGATAGTTTCGGCGTGGTGGGCGGTGTTCAGCGCCCCTGAGCGCCAGCGGGCCTCCACGACACAGGTCACCCCTGCGAGGGCGGCGATGATGCGGTTCCTCTGCAAGAACCGGTACCGGGTCGGGGCAGAACCGGGCGGGAGCTCTGAGAGGGTCAGGCCGTTGCCGCGGATCGCGGCCGCGAGGTCAGCGTTACCGGACGGGTAGTCCCGGTCAAGGCCTCCGGCCAGCACCGCGAGGGTTGCCGCTCCTTCTCCCTTGCTACCGGCCAACGCGGCCCGGTGCGCGTGTGCATCGATGCCGTAGGCCAGCCCTGAAATCACGCAGATTCCACGCTGAGCCAACCCGTAAGCCATATCCCCTGTAACGGAGGCGCCGTAGCTGGTGGAGTCGCGGGAACCTGTCAGGGCCACACACTTCGAAGGCGCCGGGATGCCGTTGTCGATGTTGCCCCGGTACCACAGCCCGTACGGGGCGTCGGGCAAATCGTCCAGGCCTTCCGGCCAGCGCTCATCTCCCGGGATGAGGAAGCCGCCGCCCAGGCGTTCCATGGTGGCCAGGTCCTTCTCGGGGTCGAGGTCCGGCACCCGCGGAGCCCACCGCTTCAATGCCTCCGAAATTTCTTCGACCGTGGCCTCCGGAACGGCGTGTGCAGGCTGAGCGCCCGTGGCAAGCCGCAAGGCGGCGTACGCGCCGAGCCTGCCCACAAGGGCTCGGCCGACACGGTCGCCGGGTTCGAACAAGCGGGTCAGGGCTGCGCGTGCAATGCGATCGTTCATGGTTTCTCTCGTCCTTTGCTGAGGATCCGGTGGGCGGGGCGGCTCAAGCGACCGGCCAGCGTCCCCTCTCCCCCGGGCGTTTTTTTGCCTGCTGGCGGAGCATCGCGTAGCTGTGCCCGACGGAGCCGGGGCAACCCGAAGGGCAAGCAGACGATGGGTTGTGGGAGGAAATAAGCGGAGCGCCGGACACAAGGCATCGGCTGCGCAGCCGTCCGCAGGACGGTTGAGCCGGTGGAGCGGGCACGTACGATCCGCAGGACAGCAGCAAAAAACAGGAAAAACGCTTCTACAGCCCGAGCGAAGCGACGTCCGTGCAGTAGAACGAGACGCGGACGGTCGGGTGTTTCCGCTCATTCTTTACATCGCAGCGCTAATGTCAGTCTTTTTTCAGCCCTAAGTGGGCCCTCTTTGCAGGGACACCGCGTCGGACTTCAGATGGTGCGCCTTTGAAGCTCGCGGTACACAGTTGTCCGCGAGACCCCGAACAGTTCGGCCAGCTCGGCCTGCGTGTGCTCTCCGGCATCGTGCAGTGTCAGAAGGTACTTCCGCTGCGTCTTGGACAATTTTGGTTGTTTGCCTTTCAGTCGCCCCTTCGCCTTTGCGACCGCCATGCCCTCGCGGGTGCGCATCCGGATCAAATCCGCCTCAAACTCGGCCACCATTCCCAGGACGTTGAATAGCAACCGGCCTACCGGGTCAGTCGGATCATGGGTGCTGCCGCCGAGGCTGAGGACTACCCCTTTGGCTGTCAGCTCGTCGGCTATATCTCTGGCATCAGCAAGAGAGCGCGCCAGCCGGTCGAGCTTTGTGACCACGAGGGTATCGCCAGCCCGGCACGCCGCCATCGCTTCGCGAAGCCCAGTCCGCACACGGTTAGCTCCCGTCAGGCCGTGATCGACGAAGATCTGCTTCTCTTCAACGCCAAGGGCAAGGAGAGCGTTTCGTTGGGCCGTCAGGTCCTGGTCGTTCGTCGAGACGCGGGCGTAGCCGATCTTCATTCCAGTCATAACAATCATGGTTGCAGTAATCCCCCCATCACCGTGCAGATCACCGTGCGGGTCTTACGTACATGGCCCAGGTCAGCAACCGCGCGGAACGCGTCGGCATGCTCCGCCGGCACGGTGATCGACCGGCTTACGGGCGCCCGAGATAGACACTTCTTGTCGCTATAGTTCGGCCCATGATTGTTTGGCTCAATGGCACCCACGGCGCAGGAAAGACTACGACCAGCGCGCTCGTGCAGCAATTGCTGCCTGGGGCTCGTGTGTTCGACGCTGAAAAAGTTGGCGAGGTGCTCATGGACATCAAGCCGGGACTTCCAGCGACGGACAATTTCCAGCATTGGGAGCCTTGGCGGCCGCTTGTTATCGAGACCGCACGGCGCGTTCTCGAATACACCGGAGGCACACTGGTGATGCCGATGACTGTCTTAATCGAAAGCTATTGGAGGGAGATCAGCGATGGTCTCACCGAGTACGGCATACCGATCCGGCATTTCGTGCTCCATGCCGACCAGGAGACACTGCGCAACCGCATACAGAACGACCAAGTTCTCGGTCCCTCTACGTTCCGCTTCGCCTACTTGGAGCCTTACGCAGAGGCAGCCCGAAGCTGGCTGCACGATGAAGCTGAAGTCATCGACACCACACACATCACGCCGGAACAAGCAGCTCGGCAGATCGCGAATTCCGTGCTTGGGTTGTGAACGCGCCGAACTTCCCAGCCGTGTGTGCCCCGTGCGGGATCCTTCACCGGACGCCGCAGGTTAGACGGCCAGCGACTTAGGACAAAAGCCCCGAATCTACGATTCGTCAGGGAAGAATGGGTGTCATGCCCCGGTTCGACACGCTTGCTGAGCTCCGCGAGTTCTTGGAGAATAACGCCACGGGGATGGCGCACGACACGCTAAGGTCGGCGGCCGACTCTCGCGAGAAGCGGCGTACCGATGCGGCTGAGGTGAACCAGGCCATCACCAAGCGATGGAGCGAGGGGCTAGCCGCCCTCGACGCCGCGATCTTTGCCATGGGTCAGAACGGCCTCATGATGCTGAAGCGGCTCGACGAGGTCGACGCGGCTGATCCTAACGATTCACATCAGACAGTGCGGGTCGTGCTCGCACTGCAGCAGTTCAACGCTCTCATCGTGTTGCAGGAGATTCAGGTCTTGCTTCAGGCGGGATTCTGGTCCGGTGCGGCCGCCCGTTGGCGCGCGCTTCACGAGACCGCGGTCACGGCCAAAGTCATCGCCGAACGCGACGCTACACTCGCGCAGCGGTATCTGGATCACGGGTTCGTGGTGCAGACGCGACGGCTCACGGCTTACTTCGACGAGCACGGCATTGGTCCGGTCGCGCCTGCAGAGCTGGCATCGCGCACCAAGAAGGCTGCCGCGCTCGAGCAGACCCACGGTGTGTCCAACGCGAGCTCAAAGTTCCGTGAGCCTTATGGCTGGGCCATTCCCCTAATGGGGATGAATGCGAAGGGGCGCCGGATGCGCCCGAGTATGGAGGCACTGGAGAAACTTGCCGGTCTGGATCACCGACGTCTTCTCGTCGCTAGTGCGCACGGCATCGTTCACGGGGACTCCGGCGGTATCGGCGGCACCGTCCTCATGGAGGACGGTCAGTGGCTAGGTGGGCCAACAGAGCGATTCATTGAGACGGTCGCGCGGCCGACATTCGAAACGCTGATTCATCTCGCAGGGGCCACCCACGTCGGGTTCGAACCCGAACTGAACGATTTCTGTGAGTTGATCTGCCTCGTAGGTAGCAGCCTGATGACCCTTTGCGGTGATGCGATCGAGAAGTTCCCACGAGAGTGAGCCATTGGGGCCCGCCTATCCCGCCTTGGGTGGCCCGCAATGTGCCCGCAGCTAGGCGATGTTCGCATCGGCCCCGGAGAAGGCGTGCGCATGACCGGACCTGCGGCCGCCGACTATATTCTCACCAGCTAGCCGACCCTGCCATGAACCCCACCGCAACCCCGGCGGCAGGCAACTACATCCCCCGCCACACACATCAGCCGCGGGGAAAACGCCCCTGGTGCCCGACGTGTGACAACGACTTGCACCTCGAAATTGCGTCGCCAACCGTTTCAGGTCCGCAGGCAGGCACTCTCACAGTCGCCGTCCTCTGTTCCAACTGCCGTAGATCACGGGTGCTGGACACCACGGCAGAGCATCTTGCCGCCCTGCCGGCAGAGCTCGTGCGGTAAAGGATGGCCCTCAGGTGCAGCAGCGCCGCTCCCATCCAGGTAGGCCACTCACCGTTCATCAGCGGCCCGCGCAGCTGGCTGAGACTGTTCTGGGGATCTGAAGCCAGCTTCTGGTTCCCGGCTCTACCTCAGTGACGGAGACTCAGCAGGTAGTGGACGCAGGGACGACCCGAATCTTCGAATACACCCTTACCTGTCACTTGCCACCCAGCATCCTCGTAGATCTTCCGGGCTGCGACATTCTCTTCGAGCACTGAAAGGGTCGCCTCTACGAAGCCCGCCATTTCAAGCGAGCGAGTGGTGTCCGCCAGCAGGGCCCGGCCCAGTCCGCGCGCCTGGATCGTAGGGTCCACCGCAAGGAGCGTCAGGTGCGCTGTAGCGACGCCATTCGGCGGAGTTCTGTCTGTTGCCAGCGCAAACCCGTGAACCATGGAGTCACTTTCTGCGACGGCAAGGATTCCGCCTGGCACCGTGAGTTTCGCCAGGGCTCTCTGCTTTACTTGGGGATCTCTGGGCGTGCTATCACGAAGAGCAAGGGCATTCATCCAAAGTTCTGCGCAGCGTGCGTGATCGGCCATTCTTCCCTCGCGGAAAGAAAAAGACGGCGGGGGTTGCGTGGCTCTGGCGTGATTCTCCATCCCTACAGTTGTAGCGCAGCAAGCCGCTCCATGCTGATCACCAGCTGAGGTCCTGCTCTCCAAGGGAACAGAACCGCGGCGAGGTCCTGTCGGCGGAGTCGACAAGCTCGCGAAGCTCACGCGCGGCAGTGCTGGGCTCCTTGGACGCGTCAGCCTGTCCCATGCCGGTTGCCAGTTTCCCCGGATGGACTGCCCAGCAGCGGACTTTGCCCTGAAGGTCGTGGGCCAGGGACACAGTCAGCATGTTCTGCGCAGCCTTTGAGATCTTGTAGGCATAGCTCGTCGGCAGATCTGCGAAGTCGCCGTTGGCCTGTGCGGTCAGCGAGCCCAGCCGCGAGGTGACGTTGACGATGATCGGGTCGGGAGCGGAAAGCAGGTTCGGCAATAGGAACTGGATCAATCGCAGCGGACCGGCGACGTTTACATCGACTGAGTTGAGCACTCTTTCGGGATCTATGGAGCCGAGCGGGGCATGGGGCGCCCCCACGGCGGCGTTATTGACAATCAAATCCACCGGCCGCCCCGCGACCGTATCTGCGAGTTCTTCGCCCGGCTCAGCACGAACATCCCATTGCACGACTGAAACGCCCTCTGGACCAGGTTCGTCCATGCCGGCCCAAGGTGACTTCGTGATGGCGATGACGTCCCATCCGGACGCAACGAATTCCTGCACCAGAGAACGCCCGAGTCCTCTGCTTGCACCCGTGATGACGGCGAGCTTACTCATTTGAACAGGCTATTCGAAAGGAGTATGTACTCTTCGCCCCGGTTATTGGTCATGACAGGATCCCTCACCGTTCAGCAGGTCCCTTGCTACGCTGTCGCCATGAGCCATACATTGCTCGAACTCGAGCGAGCATTCCGTTTGTCTTGGGGCGCAGACACAACCTGTCTCGACGCCGAGGGCCTCGCTAAGTGGCACTCCGACAACGCGGCACATGGTCAGTGCGGACCCACAGCTCTCGTCGTTCAAGACCTGCTTGGCGGTGATCTGCTCATCGCAGATGTCACAGGCGGCGAAGAGGAGGACGAAGTCCATTACTGGAACCGCTTCCCCGGCGGTCTTGAGATCGACCTCACCCGAGAGCAACTTAGAAGACACCGCGTCATCGGGGAGCCCCGTGTCGTCGTCCGACCCCCAGAAGGACCAAGAGCGTACGCCAGCGAGTACCAGTTACTTCGCTCAAGAGTGCTGTCCGCGCTGAATCTCTGATTCTTTCGCTCACGGAACGTCCGGTGAAGGATCCTTGTACGGGCATTGCGGTTGCGTAGGTTTCGCCTTCTCTAGTGCATCTAGAATCTGGATCATGGCGGAGATTGGCGGGGTTGTCCTCAGTGACGGTGTCATTGTGCTGCGCCCTCTAAGAGTTGAGGATGCGGTGGACCACCTTTCCGGCGAAGATGCCGAGTTGGTTCGTTGGCTCAATGGCGGACCAGGCACAACGGAATCCGTTCAACGGCATTTCGAGCACGTTGAACAGATGTGGGCAAACCACGGACCCATTTTTACTTTCGCCATTCGGCTTGCCACCGATGAGTCCCTGGTCGGGACAATTGACGTCCAACTCAACCAAGCCACCTACCGATCCGATCAGGCGAATCTAGCCTATGGGCTGTACCCTCAGTGGCGTGGCCGCGGGTTCGCTACTCGTGCTGTGAACCTCGCTCTGGCGTTCTTAGGTCCCTTCGCTACTGTTCGGTCGGCTCTCATACGAGTCAAACCAGGAAATGTGTCCTCCGCTGCAGTAGCAATCAGGGCCGGATTCACGCTGACGACGCCTGCTGCTGAGACTGGCGACGACGGCCATGACTGGTACGACCGCGCACTCACCTAAACACGTCAAATCTCTGCGCAAAGACCGCGGGTCCTGACAATTTCAAACTGCAGCGCCTTGCGTGGAACTGGCCACAACGAGGACATTGGACCAATGCGCTCTCACGTTCTTTTCATTAGCGGCCGCTCGGGCGTTGGTAAGTCAACCGCCGCGCTTGCCCTCCACGAACGATTAGTCGCGTTGGACATTAGGCACGCCGTCATCGAAGGGGATTTTCTCGATCTCGCTCACCCAGCACCGCACCTTGCATTCCCTGAGGTGAATCTCACCGAGCACAACCTTGCCGGCATGTGGTCGGCCTATCGATCGCTTGGTTACCACCGGCTGATCTACACGAACACCGCGGCCGTCCTGACACTGCCGAGCCTCACTGCGGCGATGGGCGATGATCCACTTGTCACTGCTGTCCTTTTGCGCAGCAGTGACGGGCATACTCGCCCGAGGCTAGAACGACGGAATCACGGAGCAATCGACTCCAGCCTGTTCGGGCGAAGTGTTGCCATGGCGAGCCGACTCGACGAAGAAGCTCCTGCCTCTGTGCACCGGATTGATACCGACGATCTCGATCCCTTAAACGTCGCAGACAATCTCCTGGCTCTCACTGCTTGGGCTTGAGGACTAACCTTCGGGTGATGTCCGGTCAGGCATCGGTATACGGGCGTGCAGCTCGATTGGCTAGGTGGCGAAGACCTGGAGGTGGAATTATGCCGGTATGGCGAAATTCCAACGATTCCAGTCGAACTATGTGGGGCGCACGGGCGCCCCTGTTGGCGTATTCGTGGCGGTGGACCATCTTCGCCGCGTGGGGCGACTCAGCGAGGAGGAAATCACCCGCTACGCCCTTACCGATGCCTGGTTTCAGGAGAACCTGCCCAACCCGCCGTTTTATGCGGATGGGAACTCCATCGGCGCGGTTACCTGGTTCAAGGAGCAGGCCGACGATATGCCGGACCGTCTTCAGCCGCTCCTAGAGATGCTTGACGCAAACAGCGTCTTTTGGGAATGCGAAACTTCAGCTGATCCTGGTGAGATCATTTATGAAGATCAGTGGCAGGTGGGCGTCATTCCTTCACCGCGGTTGGCGATGACACCGTTGCCCTATCCCGGAAAGCCCGGACCCAACGATTGGTTCGAGGTTCGCGAACGCTACCTTCAGGGCTACCGGAATGGGCTATAAATCGAGCGCCCGGTTGAGGATCCCTCAGCGTGCCTTGGCGATCACGATGATGAGGGGGCTGTCCTCAGTGAAGGGGGTTCGGTTCCATGTCCCGTTGATTGCTTCAACATCGAATCCTGCTGCGTGGAGCTGCTCCTCAAGGAGGCGTCGACTTCGGAAGGTCAGGACCAGTGTTTCCGTCACGATGTCCTGAGTATCCGCGAACAAGTTGTGAGCTTTCAGCTCGACAACATTTGGTTCGATCTCTGAAACCTCCTGCCACTCGGTCAGAGGTCCATGCGAAGTTTCCCGCGTACTGCGACCATCCGAGGCCCAATTTTCCCACTCTCGCGTTGCTGGGTTGCGACTCTCGAACGCGAGGGTTCCACCCTGCTTGAGGGCTTGTCTCAGCTCAACGAGAGTGCGCTCCCACTGCCCGTCAGGAATGTGCTGGGCGACGTTACCCGTCATCACTGCATAGTCGAATCCGTTGCGCGGAATAGTGCTGCTGTCACCGAGGATCCACTCGACGTTCTCAGCGCCTTGCCTGTGCTGTGCGTAGGTGAGCATCGAGGACGACGGGTCTATGCCCACTATGTTTCGTTCTTCAACTGAGAAAGTGACTGTGAGGATGCCGGTTCCGCATCCTAAATCGAGCACCTCCCGAGCGAAGATCTCATTGGCAAGGGCGCGGTAGAAATCGTGATCAGGCCCATCAGGATTGTCCTGGTCATAGAGGTCAACGAGGCGCTGATCGTATTCAGTCATGAGTCAGAGGCTATAGCGAACCGCATGAACCACTGCTATTGGGAAGCTACGCGTCCCAACGCCCTTAGGACGATCCTCCACCGGACGCAGGGGCCGCTTCCGCCTCGTTAGAAAAACTGGTCCAAGAGCCGGTAGAAAGTGACGCGGTTTGTGTCAGCCTGTTCTAGGCCATAACGGCTGAGGTAACGATCAGCGTGGTGAACGCTGTACTGAGGGTTCTGGGCGCTGGCGATACTCCGGGTGGCCAGGGCGAGGTCGGCGTAACGGTCGGCACGCCCCAGGCGGCCAACGTCGATGAGCCCGGTGACCCTGAGAGTGTCAGGGTCGAGCAGTACGTTGGGAAGGCAAAGATCGCCGTGGCAGACGACGAGGTCTTCGAAGGCGGGAACGGTGGCATAAGCCTCATCGAGCAATTGTTGCGGCGTCCAATGCGCATAAGCGGGGTCGAGCCGGTCCGAATCAACCAGGTCCTGCACAACTGCGTGGGCGGCGGCGGGCATAGTGACGGCGAGGCTTCGTTCGAAGGGGCAGTCCTCGATTGGTAGGCCGTGCAGGGTTTGAGTGAAATCTGCTAGTGCGTCAATGACTTTTGGGCGCTGGTCGGCTGGCCAGTGATCGGCAGCTGAACGACCCGGCACTGCCGTGGTGATTAACCACGCGCAGTCGTTAGAGATGTCGTAGTCCACGACCTCGGGAGTGGGAATTCCAATCTGGGCAAGCCAACGCAGACGCTCTTCTTCGGCCCCCAAGTCGAATCCGGTGTCCCTGTGGTTGGTCAGGGTGCCAACCTTCACGTACAGGTCGTTGGGTCCATCCAGCCTATAAACCAGTGCCCCAGAGCAGCCGACGCTGATCGGGGTCCAGTCGTAACCCGGATACCGTCGTCGAAGCGTCTTGACCTGTTCTTCTATCACTTCTCGATCGTAGGACACACCCTGCCCGGAGCTACCGTCCGCTAACGGATCGGCTTACGGACACGGTTCTGAAGCTCTGACAAACTAGCCGCATGACCACGATCTTCACGGGCCCTGAAGTGCACTAGGGAAGGTTTGGATTCTGTGAATGCCGCTTGCGGACTATCAGCTGAGCCACGATCTGGGCATATCGCGCGATGACGAAGGCAATTGCTATTCCCAGGATGAGGAGACCGGAAATACCATAGCCCGACCCATCCTCGAGTACGACGTGTCCCAGCAAGTGACCATTGAAGATGAAGTACTCGAGGAGCCAGGCGCCAAAGCTGACTACAAAGGCTACGGCGAAAATGGTCCAGACTGCGTTCATGCCTCGAAAAAAGCCCTGGCTCTTTTCAGGGCCTCCTGTCGTCGTGTGCATAGCTCCTGCCTTTCGCTGGTTATGGACTCTTCCCCAACGCAGATCTGCCAACGCACCCCGGAGGGCACGCCATGCAATGGATCGACTGGCCGCCTTCCGCGTATGACCGCTGCTGGCTGCTGCTGCATATTGCTCGTAAAGGTCCGACAGCAGCTCCTCCCGCCGGCCCTCAGCGATCTGTTTTGGAACTGAGCGGGTGTAGGTGGTGACCCACCACAAAACAGCGTTTGCTGTCCACGATTCCAGGTACCGCCGCGGGTCACTCATGCGCGCGCCGGCCTCAGTTGAGTCGGAACCGGGTTCCGCACTGGCGCCACTTGCGCTAGCTGGAGTGCAGCTTTCCCTGGTGCTGTGATGCTGTAAAGGCGGCGCCGGGGACGTCCTTCGCGTTCTGCAATCTCTGGGCTTTCCCACTCGGCTTCCAAAAACCCCGCGTCACTCAGTCTCGATAAAGCTTTGTACAGTGTCCCGTGAGCTGCCAGCATCGTTCCGCCTTTTGCTGCGAGTGTGTTGGCGAGAGAGAAGCCGTAAGCCTGCCGGCCAGCGAGTTTCGACTCTTCAACGATCTCCAGGATGTGCACCTCTAGTGGAAGTAGCGTTCCCTGCTTTCTACGGCCCATAGCCGGCCGGGCCGCTGTTCCGCCCGTATTGGCCGGCGGCTACCCCGGCGACTTCCGGGGCACCTCCTCCGTCCGTTACGCGCCGCATCCTGACGGGAACCCGGATCCGGGCGAAGTCGTCTGGACCTGGGTGCCGTATGAAGAGGACCACAGCAAAGGCAAGGACCGGCCCGTTCTTTTGGTCGGCCACAACGGTCCTCACCTGCTGGGGCTGATGCTGACCAGCAAGGACCACGATCAGGGCGGCCACAGGTCCGAAGACTACGTGGATATCGGGACCGGCAACTGGGACCGGCAGCAACGGCCCAGCGAAGCGAACCTGGTGCGGGTCCTGCAGATCAGCCCGGACAGCATCCGGCGCGAGGGTGCCGTGCTGGAACGGAAGCGCTTCGAGGCGGTAGCCGCTGGACTGCGGCGCCTGCACGGCTGGGAGTAGGGCACCGACACAGCTGGCAGCAACTTGGTCAAATGGCCAGTCCGGCAGCGGGTCTGCTATTCTTTATAGCTGTGTGTCCGTGCAGGTCGACGGCCACTGATGGTTGGCCGCCATAGGTATCCCCACGCCGCTCAGTCAATGGCCAATCTGAAAGCCCTCTAGACCATTTCCGCATTAAAAAGAGAGTTCACACGTGGCTAATATCAAGTCCCAGAAGAAGCGCATCCTCACCAACGAGAAGGCCCGCCTGCGCAACAACGCAGTCAAGTCTGAGCTGAAGACGGCCATCCGCGCCGTCAACACCGCCGTTGAGTCCACCGACAAGGATGCAGCTACTGCTGCCCTGGTTGCTGCCGGCCGCAAGCTGGACAAGGCTGTCAGCAAGGGTGTTCTGCACAAGAACAACGCAGCGAACCGCAAGTCGGCGATCTCCAAGAAGGTCAACGCACTGTAAGGTTTCCAGTTCTGTTGAACTGATGATTGAGGCCGGCACCCGACTGGGTGCCGGCCTCAACTCTTTAAGCGTGTGCCGGCCAACGAACTGCGTCAGTGCCGCTGCGCCGACGTTGCGATAATAGTGACAGCGTGCTCAACGGCGTACACCGGATCGCGCGAGAGGCCCTTGACCTGGGCATCGGCTTCTGCCGTCGCCTGGATGGAGCGGACCAGGCTTTCGGGCGTCCAGCGGCGCACATCGCGTTGGGCCTGCTCCACCAGCCAGGGCTGCATGCCCAGCTCGCGGGCGATCTGCGCCGGGGATCCGTGTGCGCCGGCGACTTTTGCCACGGTCCGGAGCTTGGCTGCCAACGCCGCCACGATCGGTACCGGATCAGCTCCGGTGGCCAAAGCGTGGCGAAGGGTGGAAAGCGCCACGGGGCCGTTCCCCGCCATCGCGGCATCTGCGACTTTGAAAGCCGTGGCTTCAATGCGGCCACCGTAGTACCGGTCCACCACCTCCGGGGTCACTGCTCCGGTGGCATCCGCAATCAGCTGGCTGCAGGCCGCCGCGAGCTCCGAAAGGTTGGCGCCGACGGCGTTGACCAGGGCCTGCACAGCGTCAGAGCTGATCCTCCGCCCGGCGGTCCTGAATTCCGTGGAGACGAAAGCTGCCTTGTCGGCATCCTTCTTCAGCGGCTGGCAGTCCACCACCGGCCAGCCGCCGCTCTTGACCGCGTCGAGGAGCTTCTTGCCACGGACTCCCCCGGAGTGCCTGAGGACCAGGACTGCTTCGGGCTCGGGGTGGGCGAGGTAAGCGAGGGCGTCGGCCAGGAAGGCATCGTTCATTGCTTCTACGCCTTCGACTTCAATCAGTTTCTGCTCGCCGAAGAGTGAGGGGCTGACGTTCATCGCGAGGGCGCCCGGCTCGTAGGCGCCGGCAATCAAATTGCTGATCTCAACGTCCGGGAAGGCCGCACGCACCTGGGAGCGGATGTGGTCCATGGCGCGGATGCCAAGGTATTCCTCGGGACCGCCCACCAGCACAACCGCTGCAGGGGTTACGTCCCGCCAGGAGGCGGTGTTCGCCGGCTGCGCTTTGGTTCGTGTGCTTTGGGCCGCGGCCATGGTGGATTCCTTCCGGAAATTTTCGTGCGGTATCTAAGCCTGCCATGGCCGCGGGCGCCTTCCAAGCCGCGGACTGAGTTCGCGGGCCCGCGCTGCCCATTGGGTTGCTCCCGCGTAGTTCGCAACAAGCGTTCCACACGTTCGAGCATCGCCACCGTGCGCGCGTGCAGGGCCAGGACCATGCGGAGCACCTGGCGCGGCCGGACGGCAAGCCAGACACCGGCCAGTGTGAGCACGGAGAGCAGCACCATGGTGGCCAGGCCGAAGATACCCTCGGGCCAAGGCAGGGAGGCGCCTGGCAGACCCGCGGTCATCCGGGCTGTCCCGGCAACGCCTGCGCTGAACGTGCCCGCTACGGCAATCAAGGTGGTGGCCGCCCAGGGCGCAAACACCAGCAAAGGCACGGCGGCGGTGCCCAGGAGCGTCACCGGCGCCACGAGCGGGGCTGCAAGGATGTTCGCCAGTAGCGAGTATGTGGAGAACTGCGGTTGCAGGAGCACGATGACAGGCCCGCACAGCAGCTGGGCGGACAACGGTACCGCCCCGGCTGCTGCGGCCCAGCGCGGAACCACGGCAGGGGTCCAATCGATCATTTTGCGGCCCAGCACAATGATGCCCAGGGTGGCCAGGACTGACAGCAGGAAGCCGAAGCTGGTTCCCAGGCCCGGGTCAAGCAACAGCAGTCCCATGACCGCCAAGCAGAGGAAGCTGAGCCCGCGGCCCGTACGTCCGCCTGCCAGCGAGGCCAGCGCAATCGAGCCCATCAACGCGGCCCTCAGCACGCTGGCGTCCGGGCCCACAAGCACCACGAACATTCCCAGGCCGGCAAGCGCCAGCCCGGCAGCGGGAACCCGGGGAAGGCGCAGGCTTCGGGCCAGAACCAGCAGGGCGCCCAGGACAAGGCTGCAGTTCGCTCCGCTCACCGCCGTCAGGTGCGTCATGCCGACGGCTTTCATCGAGGCATTGAGTCCTTCGTCCAACGCGCTGGTATCTCCGGTGACCATGCCCGGCAGGAGGCCGGCAGGATCGTGGGCAAGGAAAGCCGCTGCTGCCACATAGCGTCCACGCAACTCTTTGGCCACGACTTCCCAGCCCCGGGCCCCGCTGCCGAGGGTCCCGCTTCCTGCGGCGCCGGGCGAGAGCGACGCCGCGAGGACCGCGGCTTCCTCCTGCCCGGGATCTGCAGGCTTCAGTTTGCCTGCGGCGCGGACCACTTGGCCGGGAACCAGGTTTCCCCACCCTTTTCCGCCCATCACCACCAGCCGTGCGCGGGTGCGGATGATCTGACCGCTGACAGTGACCTCCTGGGTCTGCGCGGGCACCGACCATCGGCCGGACCCCGAACTCCCCGGGACTGCCATGGCCCGCGGCGAGCCAGTGACTTCAAGGACCGCCACTACGGACCGGCCGGACGCGACAGCTTCGGCAAAGGGACCGTCAGTGCGCTGCGACGAAGATACCGCAGAGTGGGAGGCTGTTGCGGCGGCAAGCATCAGGGCGATGGCGGTGGTCATCAAGAAACTGCGCCGCCCGGCAGCAAGCGTCCTGCCGCGGGCAGCCCTGCCCAGCAGGAAGGCTGCCACGAGCAGCGAACTGCAGCACACCAGCAGCAACACGACCGGGCTGAACCAGACGCCGGCCACGGCTGCGCCCCAGACGAGCAGCGCAGGAAGTGCCAGCCTGACGTCAGTTCTTCGCCGGGGCGTGTCGCTCGGGGCAATCCGCTCCTGGCCCCGCAGCTTCTTCCCGACGTGCTCCCCCAGTTGGGCGGCCCCCAGCCTGGCAGCACCCAGCCTGGCAGCACCCAGCCTGCCGCCGGTTGACCCCACGAAGCTGCTGTTCCCGCTGCCGGGATGCGTGCTGCGGATCTGGCCCGGTTTTCGCGTCCCTGTCACCGGCGCGCCTTGGCGCCCACCGCTCTCGGAACCCGCAGGGGCTTCGTGGCCCTGCACTGCCGAGTCGACGAAGCGGCTCCACCGGCTGCGGGCGGCCATCTAGATGCCCACCAAAGGCAGGAGTGTTTCGAGCATCTTCGGGCCCACACCGTCCACGGCATCGAGCTCCTCAACAGCTTTGAACAGGCCATGTTCCTTGCGCCAGTCCACGATCCGCTGGGCCAGGACGGGCCCCACCTTCGGGAGGGAGTCCAGTTCTTCGACGCCTGCCGTGTTCAAATTGACTTTCCCTGCTGCGGCGCCGCCGCTCCCCGCGTCCCCAGCGGACGGCTGTGCGCCGCTACCGGCCTGGCCGGCGGGGATCTGTTCGCCCGCCTGGGGCACGTAGAGCTTTTCCCCGTCGGCGAGCACGGCTGCCAGGTTGAGCCTGTTGAGGTCCGCGGCCGGTGTGCCGCCGCCCGCGGCCGCAATGGCCTGGTGCACCCTGCTGCCGGCCGGTAGCTGCACAACCCCGGGCGTGGTGACGGCACCGGCCACATGGATGATCACAACGCCGGGAATGCCACCTGCACCGGGCGCCTCGGGCGGGTCCGGCCCCTCCGGCTCGTTCTCAGGGAGCGCCCCCTGATCTGCGGAAACGGTGCCCTGGGGTGAGACGTCACTCAGCGGCACCACTTCAGGCTGCCCGGCCGCCACCTGCCACCAGAACCAACCACCGCCCAGGACTGCCAGCGCCCCAATAAGGAGGGCCACCTTGAACCCAATCCGCCACCGCAGGGCAGGGCCGGTTTGCCCCGTGCCCGTCCCGGGCTCACCGCCAACACCGGAATCCGTGCCCTCGGCTCCTTCGCGCGTTCCGCCGTCGTACTCGAAAGGCTCTCCGCCGGTCAGGAGGAGGCCACCGCCGCCCAGCGATGACTGCAGCCGGTCCCGGGCATGACGTGCCTCCTGGCGTGCAGCTCCAGCGTCCCGGCGTGACATAACCCCCACGCTAGGGAATCGCCGGGGCCAGCGACAGAACGGAGCCGCCCTATGTGGAAACCCCGGGGTGGAACGGCTAGCCGGCAACCGCCGGCGGCTCCGGTTCCGCGGCCGCCCCGCCGCTCTCCCCCACTATCACGGCAAGCACCCCCAGCCCGGCGTGCGCAGCCAGGACCGCGGGCAGGGAGCTGATCTGCGCCCGGGGGCTCTGCGGCAGGGCGGCGGCGAGACGGTCAGCAAGGGCCTCCGCCTCTTCAGGGTTCCCAAAATGGTGGACGGCCAGGCGGGCCCGGCCTTCAGGACGGGACGCGGCGTCCGCCGCGGCTATCTCCTCAAGCCGGGCCACGGCTTTCGCTGCCGACCTGACCTTTTCCAGCGGGATGATCTTGCCGTCGTCGACCGCCAGGATGGGCTTGATGGCGAACATGGTCCCCAGCAGCGAAGCGGCTGCACCGATCCGTCCCCCGCGCCGGAGCTGCTCAAGGCTGGGGACGTAGAAATAGACTTTGGTCCGTGCCAACTGCTCTTCCGCTATGGCGCGGACAGCCGGGGCGTCGAGCCCGGCCGCCGCTGCAAGAACGGCACTCTGCACGCCCATGCCCAGCGCCATCCCCACCGTGGCGGAGTCGAGGACCTCCACCGGGATACCCACCCGGCCCGCCGCCAGCCGGGCAGCATCCGCAGTGCCGGAGAGGCCACCGGAAATATGGATGGACACTACACCCTCGTAGCCCTGCCGTTCCGCCGCCAGGAAGGCCTGTTCAAACTGGCCGGGCGACGGACGCGAGGTCTTGACCGACTTCCCGCTGGCCAGTGCAAGCGCGATGGTTTCGGTGATGTCATCTTCACCCTCGCCATAGATCTCGGCGCCTACCATGACCGGCATGGGTATCACCGTCAGCCGGCCGTCGCCGGCGCAGGCATGCACCCAGACAGCCGGGAGCGCAGAGGCTGAATCGGTCACCACTGCCGTACGGACGACGGCGGCAGCTTCTGCAGGCGCCGCGCCGGGACGGGCCGCGGGGCGGAGGGCGGAAAGGCGGTCCCTGAGCCAAAGCCATGCGGCGGCATCGCGGTCGGGCAAGGTGGCCTCCTGGGTCGAAGCCGGCCACCGGAAGGATCCGGTGGCCGGTACACAGCCCTTCCTTGGTATTAGGCCGGGACGATGTTGACCAGTTTAGGCGCCCGCACGATCACCGTGCGGATACCACGGCCATCGAGGGCCCGCTGGACATTTTCGCTGGCCAGTGCCAGCTCACGGAGCTCGTCCTCGCCGATCTCCGGGGAGACCTCCAGGCGGTCGCGGACCTTGCCCTGGACCTGGACCACGGCGGTCACAGTCTCCTGCACCAGGAGCGCTTCGTCGTGGGAAGGCCAGCCTGCGTTCGCCACTGAGGCCGGGTGGCCCAGGACGTTCCACATATCCTCAGCCGTGTACGGCGCGAACAGGCTAAGGATGACCGCAACAGCTTCGGCTGCTTCCCGGACGGCGGGATCAGACCCGCCGGCACCGGAATCGATGGTCTTCCGCGTGGCGTTGACCAGCTCCATCAGCTTGGCAACCACCACGTTGAACTTGTTGGTGTCCAGCAGCGCGGCGGCGTCTGCGATGGTACGATGCGTGACCGAGCGCAGCGCCCGGTCCCCCGACGCCACGTCAACTCCGGCGGCGCTGGTGACGTCCTGGGCAAGCCGCCACGCGCGCGCCAGGAACTTCGCAGAGCCCGACGGCGAAACGTCCGCCCAGTCGACGTCGTCCTCAGGCGGGGAGGCGAAGATCATGGTCAGGCGGACAGCGTCCACACCGTACTTGTCCAGCTGCTCGCCGAGGTCCACGCCGTTGCCCAGCGACTTGGACATGGCCTTGCCGCCGTTGAGGACCTGGCCCTGGTTGAGCAGGGCGCTGAAGGGCTCGTCGGCCTCGATCATGCCCAGGTCATGGATGACCTTGGTGAAGAACCGTGCGTAGAGCAGGTGCAGGATGGCGTGCTCCACGCCACCCACGTACTGCCCTACCGGCATCCAGTCGTTGATCTTCGCGGGGTCGAAGGGACCGTCGGTGTACTCGGGCGAAACGAACCGCAGGAAGTACCACGACGAATCCACGAAGGTGTCCATGGTGTCCGTGTCGCGCTTGGCGGCTCCGTGGCAGTTGGGGCACTCCACGTTGACCCAGGCCTCGGCCGCGGCCAGCGGGGACGTGCCCTTCGGGGACAGGTCTTCGCCGCGCAGGTCCGCCGGAAGCGTGACGGGCAGTTGGTCGTCGGGGACGGGGACTTCACCGCAGGACGGGCAGTGGATGATGGGGATGGGCGTGCCCCAGAACCGCTGCCGGCTCAGCAGCCAGTCACGCAGCCGGAAGTTGACGAACTTCTCGCCTGTCCCCTGCTTCTCCAGGATTTCGATGGCGGCGGGAATGGCTTCGGTCTTCGGCAGCCCGTCGAGGATGCCCGAGTTGATGAGGGTGCCCTCCCCTGAGGTGGCCTTGCCGGAGACTGCCGGATCTTCCTCACCGGTGTCCAGGACCGCGCGGACGGGCAGACCGAACGTCCTGGCAAAGTCAAGATCGCGCTGGTCGTGGGCGGGGACTGCCATGATGGCACCGGTGCCATAATCCGCCAGCACATAGTCAGCCGCCCACACCGGCAGCTTCTCGCCGTTCAGCGGGTTGACGGCGTAACGGCCGGTGAAGACACCGGTCTTTTCGCGCTCGGTCGACTGGCGTTCGATCTCGGTGAGCGCCTTGACCTGTTCGCGGTAGGAGTCCAGGGCGGCAGCGTGCTCCTCCGTCACCAGTTCGACGGCGAGGGGTGCGTCGGCTGCCACGACGAAGAAAGTGGCGCCGTACAGGGTGTCGGGCCGGGTGGTGAAGACCGTGACATCCTTGGCGGGCTTGCCGCCGTCGGCCTCGATCACGAAGTTGACGTGGGCACCCTCGGAGCGGCCGATCCAGTTCTTCTGCATCGCCAGCACACGCTCGGGCCAGTGGCCGCGCAGCTCGTCCATGTCATCGAGCAGCCGGTCGGCGTACTCAGTGATCTTGAAGTACCACTGGTTCAGGGACTTCTTGGTGACGGGCGTGCCGCAGCGTTCACAGGCGCCGTTGACCACCTGTTCGTTGGCCAGCACTGTCTGGTCCTTCGGGCACCAGTTGACCGGGGAGTCCTTGCGGTAGGCCAGGCCGCGCTCGTAGAAACGCTTGAACAGCCACTGCGTCCAACGGTAGTACCCGGGATCGGAGGTATGCAGCCGACGCGACCAGTCAGCCGAAATCGCGTAGCGCTTGAACGACGCCGCCTGGGTGTCGATGTTGGCGTACGTCCACTCGCTCGGGTGGGCGTTGCGTTTGATGGCAGCATTCTCCGCGGGCAGGCCAAAGGAATCCCAGCCGATCGGGTGCAGGACGTCGAAGCCCTTCTGCCGCAGGTAGCGCGCCACGACATCGCCCATGGCAAAGGCTTCGGCGTGCCCCATGTGGAGGTCGCCGGACGGGTACGGGAACATGTCCAGCACGTAGCGGCGCTCGCGGGAGCCGTCGTCGACAGGCGTGAAGACCTTGAGGTCCTCCCATACCTGGGGCCATTTGGCCTCCATCGCCGCGAAGCTGTACGCCCCCTCTTCGGGGGTTTCCGCCGTCGCTGCTGCTGTTCCGGTGTCTGTCTCCGGCTGAACGCTCACTGCTGCCCTCTTCTGTTCAGTGGTGGCATCGGTGCTGCCACCACGGTCTGATCCTCCCGCCGTCCGGCCGCAAACCGGCCCGGACACACAAAAGCCCCTCGCCATGGAGGGGCTGCCGCACGGCCATCCGTAGGTCTTCGGATACCGGCGGCTAGCTAAGCAGAAGGATCGCACGCATGGATCTACTTTAGCGCACCTGCCGCAGGCGGGCAGATACATTCACTAGGCCGTAACCGGGGGCTGGGACTAAACTGAAATTCCCCCATCGCTTTGCCTGATCGGGATGGAGACTCCCGTGAGTGACGATGTCCCGTTCCCCCGCCTTGGCGTAGCTGCGGCGCAATCGCGGGAGGTTGCCGGCAGCAAGGCAGCGGCCCTGTCAGCGCTGAGCGCGGCAGGCTTTCCGGTACCTGCGGGTTTTGTGGTCACCCAGGCCGCAATGCAGGAGCAATCCGCGGACCGGACGCTGGCTGAGCACCTGCGGAAGGCGGCGTCCACCGCCGGCCCCGGCCCCTTCGCGGTCCGGTCCTCCGCCGCCGCGGAAGACCTGCCGGACGCGTCGTTTGCCGGAATGTACGAGTCATACCTGCGGGTGGAGACCGAGGACCTCCCGGCCGCCGTCGAGCGATGCTTTGGCTCGGCAAATACTGACCGCGTGAGGGCCTATGAGGCCTCGGTCGCCGCCCTGTCGAGTCCCGCCATGGCCGTCCTGGTTCAACAGATGGTGGAACCGGTCGCGGCAGGTGTGGCTTTCACTGCCAACCCCCTGACCGGCGTCCGGGACGAGATCATCATTTCGGCCGTGCCCGGCCTGGGTGAGAAGCTCGTGTCCGGTGTGTCCACCGGAGAGGAATGGACCGTCCGCCACGGCCGGCCACACCGCACCCCGGGCAAAGGCACTGTCCTGATGGAACAAAGCGCGACGGCGGTCGCCGCCCTCGCGGCGCGGGTGGCAGTCCACTTCGGCTGCCCGCAGGACATCGAGTGGGCGATGGACGGTACCGGCAACGTCCTGATCCTCCAGGCGCGGCCGATGACCGCACTGCCGGAACCCGTCAGCTGGGAGCCGCCCGGGAAGGGCCCCTGGCTGCGGAACTTCCGCCTGGGGGAATGGCTTTCCGAACCCGTCACGCCGTTGTTCATGGACTGGGCGATCCCCCGGATTGACGCCGCCTACAACAACGCCGTGCGCCGGTCTGTTGGCATTGAAGTTCCCATGCGGAACGGTGTGATCAATGGCTGGTACTACGTCTCGCCGCCCAGCCCGCGGAACCTTCCTCATGTGTTGTTCGGCGGCCCGCCACGGTCCGTCCCCTTCTTCTACAACTCCGTGTTCCGTCCCATGTTCGATCCCGCCGGTGCGGACAGGACGGTGCTGCGGGACCTGGAAGAGGAATGGCGAAGTGACTGCCTGCCCGCTTACCTGGCTTTAGCGGCGACGCCTTCCGATGCCTTGGGTTCAGCGGCCGGGACCGAGCTCATCAGCCTGGTGGATCAGGTGACCGGGAAAGCCGGCGAGTATCTGTGGTTCTTTTCGGCCACGGGCGGCGGCGCCTGGAAGATGGAGATGGCCCTGGCCCGGTTCTGGCGGCGGCATCTTGCCCGCCCGCTCGCAGGCACTGCGCCGCCCTCCAGCGCACAGCCGGAACAGACCCTGGGCTACCAGACGCTCCTGGGTGGACTCGCGCCGGTGCTGCCCGCCGCCGTTCCGCACGCGGTGTACAGCCTGGACTGGTACTTCCCGACGGCGGGCGAGGGAACCGGGGGGCAGCCCGGGCGCGGCATCGGGCAGGAAGCAGTACCGCCGGCTGGAACAGCAGTGGAACGGCGGCGGCAAGCAGAGGCGCAATGCCGCGCCGTGCTCAAGGGGACGAGGCAACTGCACAGGTTTGATGCGCTCCTCAGCCTCGCCCAGCACTACGCCGTGCTCCGCGAGGAACAGGTCCGGTATTTCACGCTCGGCTGGCCGTTGCTGCGCCGGTGCACGGCCGAACTGGGCGCCCGCCTACGCGACCGGGGGCTCATCGATGCTCCCGAGGACATCTACTTCCTCACCTACGACGCCTTGGGCATGGACACCCCCAAGCAGCAGGAGAATGTGGAGCGGCGCCGCAGGGAGTGGATGCAGCAGCGGAAGCTCACGGCGCCGCTGACGGCAGGGAAACTGCCCCCGCTGGTGGGCAACGCTTTCGACCGTCTTGCCAATCTTGCCCGCACCAGCCAGGACCATCCGGAAGGCGCACTGGTGGGGCACCCCGCGAGTCCCGGCCGGGCCCAGGGCAGGGTACGGGTGGTGGACGGGCCGGAGGACTTCGCCGACTTCGAACCCGGTGAGGTGCTGGTGGCGAAAGCGACCGCCCCGGCCTGGACACCGTTGTTTGCCTATGCAGCAGCGGTGGTCACCGACGGCGGAAACCTGGCCGCCCACGCCTCCCTCGTCGCCCGCGAATACGGAATTCCTGCCGTTGTAGGCACCGGGAAGGCCACCAGGATCCTCCACACCGGCCAGCTGGTCACAGTGGATGGCAACGCCGGCACGGTAGTAATCCACGAGGGCTAAAGCACGTCCTCGTCGACCCAGTCCATGGACTTGGTAACCGCCTTCTTCCACTGGCGCAGCTGGCGGTCCCGTTCTGCCCCGTCCATCCGGGGTTCCCAGCGCTTGTCCTCGGACCAGTTTGCCGAGAGCTCGCCGAGGTCCTTCCAGAAGCCGACGGCGAGGCCAGCTGCGTAGGCGGCACCCAGCGCCGTCGTCTCAATCACTTTGGGCCGGATCACCGGGACGCCCAGGATGTCGGCCTGGAACTGCATCAGCGCATCGTTGGCCACCATGCCGCCGTCGACCTTCAATTCTGTCAGCGGCACGCCGGCGTCCGCGTTGACGGCGTCGAGCACCTCGCGGGCCTGGAAAGCCGTGGCCTCCAGGGCGGCGCGGGCGATGTGGTTCTTGTTGGCGAACCGGGTCAGGCCCACGATGGCTCCGCGCGCATCCGACCGCCAGTAGGGGGCGAAGAGCCCGGAGAACGCGGGCACGAAGTACACACCGCCGTTGTCCTTCACGGCTGCTGCGAGCGTTTCGACGTCGGAGGCGTTCCGGATCATGCCGAGATTGTCGCGTAGCCACTGGATCAGGGATCCGGTGACGGCGATGGAGCCTTCGAGGGCGTAGTGCGGTGCACCCTCGCCGAGCTTGTAGCCGACCGTGGTGAGGAGCCCGTTTTTGGAGTGGATGATCTCCTCACCGGTGTTGAAGATCAGGAAGCAGCCGGTGCCGTACGTGTTCTTGGCTTCACCGGCATCAAACGCTGCCTGTCCGAACGTTGCTGCCTGCTGGTCGCCAAGGATCCCCGCGACCGGGACTTCCCGCAGCAGCTGGGACGTGTGGACGGTGCCGTACACCTCCGAACTGGACCTGATGGCCGGCAACATGCTCCGGGGAACGCCGAAAACGCTGAGGATCTCTTCGTCCCACTGCAGTGTTTCCAGGTCCATGAACATGGTCCGCGAGGCGTTGGTGACATCCGTGACGTGAACGCCGCCGTCCACGCCGCCCGTCAGGTTCCAGAGGACCCAGGAATCGGTGTTGCCGAAGATCAGGTCACCGGCCTCCGCCCTGGCCCGGGCGCCGTCTACATTGTCCAGGATCCACTTGATCTTGGTGCCGGAGAAATACGTGGCAAGCGGCAGGCCCACCTTCTGCTTGAACCGCTCCAGACCGCCGTCCTTGGCCAGCTCATCCACAATGTCCTGGGTCCTGGTGTCCTGCCAGACAATGGCGTTGTAGACAGCCTCGCCGGTGGTCTTGTCCCACACCACGGCGGTCTCACGTTGGTTCGTAATCCCGACGGCGGCGATATCGTGCCTGGTCAGGTTCGCTTTGGAGAGGGCGGAACCGATAACCTCCCGCGTGTTGTTCCAGATCTCAGCCGGCCGGTGCTCCACCCAGCCGGCCTGCGGAAAGATCTGCTCGTGTTCCATCTGGCCTGAGGAAACGATGGCACCCTGATGGTCGAAGATGATGGCACGGGAACTGGTGGTGCCCTGGTCGATCGCGATTACGTACTGGTTCATGGTGACGTCCTTGTCCGGGGCTGATGTGGCCGGGTCCCGTTCGAAGAATATCCAATGATGCCACCGCGCGGCGGCAGGCAAGCTTTCGCGGCGTCGCCGGAGCCAGTGGGTAAAGTCAATGCTATGAAACCCTCCCCCCGTCTCAGCCTGAACAACGGTGTCCTGATCGACCAACTGGGATTAGGGCTCTACAAGGTTCCGGCGGCGGACGCGTCAGGCCTGGTGTCCATGGCGTTGGGAGCCGGCTACCGCCGTTTCGACACAGCCGCCATGTACGGCAACGAGACGGGCGTCGCCAAGGGTTTGAGTTCTGCTTTCGGAACCGAGGGCGGAAACGGCGGCTCGGGCGAAGCTGCCCCGGGCCTGCGGCGTGAGGATGTTTTCGTCACCACCAAGGTCTGGAACGACGACCAGGGATATGACCGGACGCTCCGCGCCTTTGATACCTCCATGGTCAACCTTGGCCTGGACTACGTGGACCTGTACCTGATCCACTGGCCCTGCGCCCGGCGGGGGCTGTTCACCGAGACCTACCGCGCCCTGGAGACGCTCTACCGCGAAGGAAAAGTGCGGGCGGTGGGTGTCTGCAACTTCCAGCCGAAGCACCTTGACCTCCTGCTCCAGAAGGCAGAAGTGGTGCCTGCCGTAAACCAGATCGAGCTGCATCCCTGGCTCCAGCAGCACGAACTCAGCCAGAAGCACAAGGACCTGGGGATCCGGACCGAAGCCTGGAGCCCGCTGGGGCGCGGACATGTGCTGGCCGACCCCGTTGTCCTGGCCCTTGCGGCCGAGCACGGCAGGACGCCGGCCCAGACCGTCCTCCGGTGGCATGTCCAGCTGGGGAACCTCACTGTCCCCAAGGCAAGCTCCGAGGCCCGGCTCCGGGAGAACCTGGACGTTTTCGGCTTCGAACTTTCCCCGCGGGACATGGCTGCCCTGGCTGAGCTGGACCGCGGCCACCGCACCGGTTCCCACCCGGACAACGTCAACTAGGACCCAGCCTCAATGAAAACAGCCGCTCCCCAGCCATCCCCCGCGCCGTCCTACTTCAGCGACGCCCTGGCCGCCCGCACCCATGCCGCCACCATCGAGCTGAACGGCAGCAAAGTGGCCTACTGGACCTACGAACCGGTCCGGGCCACACCGGAAACCCGCACCATCCTGGTCATCCACGGCTTCCGGGGCGACCATCACGGCCTGCTCAGGGTGGCTGACCAGCTCCCGGAAATGCGCATCATCATGCCGGACCTGCCTGGCTTCGGCAGCTCTGAGGCGTTCGCCGCCGCGGATCATTCGGTGGCCAGCTACGGCACCTTCATCACAGACTTCATGGCGGCTCTGGGACTCGGCCCGGACACTGTTCTCCTGGGGCACTCCTTCGGCTCAATCGTCGCATCCCATTACGTGGCGGCCCACCCCGGCACTGTCACACCGCTGATCCTCATCAACCCCATCGCCGCGCCCGCCCTGGAAGGCCCGAAGGGTGTCATGACGAAACTGGCGGTGCTCTACTACCGCCTTGCAGCCAAGCTCCCGCGTGCCCTGGGACTGGCCCTGCTGCGCAGCCCGCTGATTGTCCGCGTCATGAGCGAGGCCATGGCCAAGACCACCAACAAGGAGCTGCGCCGGTTCATCCATGGCCAGCACCATGCCTACTTCAGCGCCTTCGCTGACCGGGAAAGCCTCCTGGAATCGTTCAGGGCGTCGGTGGGCAGCCATGTGGCGGAGATAGCGGACAGGCTGACTCTGCCGGTGATGCTGATCGCCGGTGAAAAGGACGAGATAGCCATGCTCCCGGACCAGCACCGCCTCGCCGCGCGCCTCCCGGACGGCGTCCTCAAAGTGATTCCCGGCGTCGGCCATCTCATCCATTACGAAACGCCCGAACCGGCCGCCGGTTTCATCCGCAGCTTCCTTAAGGACCACCCCGCGTGAAGATTGTCATCGATGCCCGCTTCACCCGGACCGACCACCATGACGGCATCAGCCGGTACGGCGCCAGCCTCATCGCGGCAACGGCGAAAATAGCCGATGTCTCCATGCTCATCAGCGACCCCCGGCAGCTGGCCCTGCTCCCGGATGTTCCGTACACGCTGATCAACAGTCCGTTGTCCCCGCTGGAACTGTTTGTGGCCCGCAAGGTCAACCCGCTCGGCGCCGACGTTGTGGTGTGCCCCATGCAGACCATGGGGAGCTGGGGGCGCAGGTACGGCCTGGTCCTGACCCTGCACGACCTCATCTACTACGAGCACCCCGCGCCGCCGGGGTTCCTCCCGGCCCCGGTACGGATCCTGTGGCGGCTCTACCACAAGGCCTTCTGGCCCCAGCGGCTGCTCCTCAACAGGGCGGACGTGGTGGCAACCATCAGCAGGACCACGGAGGCCCTGATGGCCAAGTACCGGCTGACCAAACGGCCTGTGAGGATCATCAGCAACGCGCCGCAGCCTGCCCAGGACCCGCGGGACCCGTCCGCCGGGGCCGATCATTCGCTGATCTATATGGGCTCTTTCATGCCGTACAAAAACGTCGGCACGATGGTGGCCGGAATGGCGGACCTGCCCGACTTCACCCTTCATCTGCTCAGCAGGATCACACCGGAGCGCCGGGCTGAACTGGAGCTTATGGTCCCCCCGGGGGCCAAAGTGGTTTTCCACAACGGGGTCACCGATGACGAATACTGGGCCCTGCTGCAGCGGGCCACCGCCCTGGTGAGCCTCTCGCACGCAGAGGGTTACGGGCTGCCGCTGGTGGAAGCCATGGCACTGGGCACGCCGGTGATCGCCAGCGACATCCCAATTTTCCGGGAGGTCGGCGGCGACGTGGCTTCATACGTCGATCCCGCTTCACCGGCCGAGTTCGCGGCCGCAGTGCGGAAACTGCGCGACGACGCCCACTGGCAGGACGTGTCCCGCCGCTCCGTGGACCGTGCCCGGGAGTTCAGCTGGGATGAGTCCGCGCGGCAGCTGGTGGACGTGGCACACAACATCGTGGCGCGCCGCAGCCGCTAGCTGACACCGCCAGCCGTTCTAAAGGACATCAACGCCGTCGAGCCTGACCTGCACCGGCTCCTCGCTGCGTTTCGCGGCGGCCGCCGCCTTTGTTGAGCGCAGCACATGGGTGACCAAACCGGCCTGTCCGTAGGGGAAGAACAACAGCGTGCGGACGTCTTCACCGACCCGCTGGGGTGTTGGCAGCCCAACGAGCAGCACCGGCGCCGGTCCCGCTGTCCGCAGCGTCAGGCCCGAGTCCGCCAGCTGATGTTCCACAGCAGCAGTGAAATGCACGACGGCGGCCCTGGGACCGGTGACCGACGCGACGCGGACGGCCGGGGGTAACTGGAGTTCCATCCTCAGCTCCAGCTCCCGCCGTGCATAGCCGGCGGGGTCCCACCGCAACAGCGCACCGACGGCGACACTTTCCGTCGCGGTGATGACCACCAGTCCGCCGTCGGAGGCAGGGCGCACCAGGGCGGCGGCATTGAACCAGCGGCGCACGGTGTCCTCACCGGCGCGGAGATTTTCCCGCCGCAGCAGCGAGTCGCCGTCAAGGAGCAGAGCGGCGGCGTAACCGCCGTCCGCTACGGGTTCCGCACCGACCGTCGCCACCACCAGAGCTTTACTGCTGCCTACGCTGGCTTTGACGTGGTCTCCGGAGGATGTGACGACGGCCTTTCCGGGGAACGCCCGGCCCAGCTCTTCCGCCGTCCGCAGGACGCCCGTGGCACCTTTTCGGAGCCTTCGGCTTGAGCAGTGGACACAGTGCCAGTCAGGAGACGGGGTGGAACACCAGCGGCATTGCGGAATCGAGGCGGAACCGCTGGCGCCTGCGAGGGCCAGCGGGCCTTGGCATGCCTGGCACCGTGCCGGTTCGCGGCAGGTTTCGCACACGAGCGACGGTGCATAGCCTGCCCGCGCCACCTGCACCAGGACGGGGCCACGTTCCAGCCCTTCCTTGGCTGCCCGCCAGGCGGCTCCCGGGAGCCGGGCGATCCGCGCCAGGGGGTCACGTTCCTGTTCAAAGCTGTCGGCCGTGTTGAGCACCCGCGGAACGGTGCGGCGCAGGTAGGGGCGTTCGGCGTCGATGGGCATGGCCCAGCCTGCCTCCACCAGCCTCTGCAGTTCGGTGCTCCTGGAGTGGGCCGCCATCAGGCAGGCGGCACCCTCCTGGTCTGCCCGGAGCAGCAACACTTCGCGGGCGTGGGCGTACGGTGCGCGCTGTTCGATGTGGAGGTCGTCGCCGTCGTCCCAGCAGGCCACCAGGCCCACGTCCCGGACCGGGGCGTACGCGGCCGAGCGCGTCCCGATGGCCACCCGCGCCGAGCCCGCCAGGAGGCGGAGGAAGTTCCGGTAGCGGGGGGTGGGCCCGTCCTCTGCCGTGAGGCGGGCGACGTCACTGGCCGGCAGTACTTCGAGCAGCGCTGCTTCCAGTTGGTCCAGGTCGCGGTGGTCGGGTACGACTACCAGGGCGCCACGGCCGGAGGCGCGGACGGCTGCCACAGACTGCGCCAGCAGACGCGGCCACGCTGCCGGACCGTAGCCTTGGAGCGGGCTGAAGACTGCACGCGGGGAGCCACCATCCCGGAGGTGTCGGACAAAGGCGGGGCCGTTCCTGTAGCCGTCCCAGGCATCGGCCTGCTCGCTTGAGGTCGCTGTTTCGACGGCTTCGGCGTGGGGTTCCACCGCCTCCGAGGCGGTTTCGGCGCCGGCCTCAGCGAATACTCCGGCGAGGAAATCCTTCTCCAGTTTGGCCACGCGCGGCGGCACGGCCACCCGGAGGACGTCGCTGACGGTTCCTGCATAGCGGGCTGCGACGGCGGCTACGAGGTCCCGCACAGTGGGCGTCAGGACGGCCACCGGTGAGATGACTTTGTGCAGCGGCACCAGGGCGTGGCCGGCATCGGACTCCGCAGTGCGTTCCATGATGAATCCGGACAGGTCCTGGCCATTGAACTTGACCTTCACCCGGACGCCCGGCTGAGCGGCTTCGTCCAATTCGGCAGGGACGCTGTAATCGAAGGGCCGGTCCAGGTGGGGCAGCGGCGTCTCCACATGGACCCTGGCCACGGGAAGGTGCCCGGCCAGCGGCGGACCCGCCGGCCTCGCTTTGGAGGGGAACCCCTGCAGCAGCGATGGCTGGACGGCACCGGAGGAGTGTGGCTGCGCCCGGACAGAGGCCGCTGATGCAGCGCTCCTCCGACCAGCAGTCTCCTGAGCGGCCACAACCACTACCCCCGTTCAACACCTGCGCCTCAATATCCTGTACCGGACCTGCCAGGTCCGGTTTGTCCGGACACGACAAGCCAACCACGGGCCTCTGACATTCCGCCTGCCGTGTCCGCTGCCGGCCGGCTCTAGGCGTTGAAGAAGGCCTTGAGGTCGTCGACGCGGTCCAGCCGTTCCCAGGTGAAATCGGGATCGTCGCGGCCGAAGTGCCCGTGGGCTGCAGTCTTGGCGTAGATGGGACGCTTGAGATCCAGGGCATCAATGATGGCGCGGGGACGGAGGTCGAAGATTTCGGCGATTGCGGCGCTGATCTTCGCGGGGTCCACGGTTTCAGTCCCGAATGTCTCTACATAGGTGCCCACGGGCCGGGCCTGGCCGATCGCGTACGCAATCTGGATTTCGGCGCGCTTGGCCAGTCCGGCGGCCACCACGTTCTTGGCAACCCAGCGCATGGCATAGGCAGCGGACCGGTCCACCTTGGACGGGTCTTTGCCCGAGAAGGCGCCGCCCCCGTGACGGGCCATTCCGCCGTAGGTGTCAACGATGATCTTGCGCCCGGTCAGGCCGGCATCGCCTACGGGTCCGCCAATGACGAACTCGCCGGCGGGGTTGAGGATGTTTGCAGCGCGGGAGATGTCCAGGTTGGCTGCGGCGAGGACCGGATCGATCACCATCGAGGCGAGGTCGGCCCGGAGCCGGGCCAGGCTGGTGCCTTCCGCGTGCTGGCTGGAGATGACCACGGTTTCGACTGATACGGGAACGTCTTTGTCGTAGCCCACAGTGACCTGGGTCTTGCCGTCAGGGCGGAGGTACGCCAGCAGGCCGGACTTCCGGACCTCGGTAAGGCGTTCGGAGAGACGGTGCGCCAGCCAGATGGGCGTGGGCATGTACGACGGCGTTTCGTCGCTCGCGTACCCGAACATCAGGCCCTGATCGCCGGCACCCTGGAGGTCGTAATCGTCCTCCTGCCGGCCTTCGCGGGCTTCGAGGGAGTTGAAGACGCCGCCGGCGATGTCATTGGACTGCTGGCCGATGGATACCGAGACGCCGCAGCGTGCGCCGTCGAAACCGTTCGCCGATGAGTCGTAGCCGATGCCGAGGATGGTCTCGCGGACAATCTGCGGAATTTCCACGTAGGCGTCTGTGGTGACTTCGCCGGCAACATGGACCAGGCCCGTGGTGGCCATCGTCTCAACGGCAACGCGGGACTCCGGGTCTGCCGCGAGCAGGGCATCCAGGATGGCGTCGCTGATCTGGTCACAGATCTTGTCCGGGTGGCCTTCAGTGACCGACTCGGAGGTGAAGAGCCGGAGTGCGGGAGGCGTGGTCCCGTGGGTCTGGGGAATGTGCAGCGGTAAAGTCACTCAACTACCTTACTGGTTAGGACTCGGACGTCCGGCGGCGTGTGTCCCCGTACTAAGGAAACGTGCCGCTCCTGGCGTCAGGCGCGGGGCGAAACGCGGTTCAGCTCGAAGCCGATCCGGGTAATGATGGCAGCCGAAACCGCGGTCTTGGTGCCGGCGGCCAGTTGTGGTTCGGCGCCGGAGCGAGCCAGGATGACTACAGAGTTGGTGTCCTGGCCGAAGACCTTGTCCGTGCCCACGTGATTGAGCACCAGCAGGTCACAGCCCTTGCGCTTGAGCTTTGCCTCCGCGTACGCCAGGACGTCGCCCTGCCCGTCACCGGTTTCAGCGGCGAAGCCAACAATCAGTTGGCCGCGGCGGGCGGCCTGGTGCCCGGTGGCTTGGTCCCGCAGTTCCACGAGTTCCTGAAGAATGTCGGGGTTGCGGACCAGCGTGATGACCGGGTCCGCAGTATCGTCGCGTTTCTTGATCTTGGTGCCCGAGATCTCGGCGGGACGGAAATCCGCCACGGCAGCTGCCATGATCACGACGTCGGAGTCCACCGCCGCTGCCAGCGCGGCTTCGCGCAACTGCAGGGCAGTCTCCACTTTCACCACGTCAACGCCGGCCGGGGGCGGGACTTCCATATGGGCGGCGAGGAGCCGGACAGTTGCACCGGCGTTGCGGGCGGCGACAGCCAACGCCACTCCCTGTTTGCCGGAGGACCTGTTGCCCAGGAAGCGCACCGGGTCCAGAGGTTCGCGGGTACCGCCTGCGCTGATGGTGACCGTTTTCCCGGCGAGGGGAAGCTGGTAGTCCGGCTCGCCCTGGGCAAGGGCCATGGCGGCATCAAAGATGGCTTCGGGTTCCGGCAGGCGGCCAGGGCCGGTATCGGCGCCGGTCAGCCGGCCGCTGGCCGGTTCAAGTACGGCCACTCCCCTGCCCCGCAGTGTCTCCACGTTGGCCCGGGTGGCAGCGTGCTGCCACATCTCGGTGTGCATGGCCGGTGCAAACAGTACGGGTCCGCGTGCCATCAGCAGCGTGTTGGTGAGGAGGTCGCTGGCCTGGCCGGTGGCTGCGCGCGCCAACAGATCAGCTGTGGCGGGGGCTACCACGATGAGATCGGCCTCATGGCCGAGCTTGACGTGGTTGACCTGATGGACTTCGTCGAAGACGCTGTTGGTGACCGGGTTGCCGGACAGGGCTTCCCAGGTTGCCACACCCACGAAGCGGGTGGCGGCCTCGGTGGGGATCACCGTGACGTTATGCCCGGCTTCAGTAAAAAGCCGGAGGAGCGATGCCACCTTGTAGGCGGCAATCCCTCCCCCGACTCCTAGCACTATGCGCACGTGAGCTCCGTCAACAGGTGAGTCTGCGTGGTCTCGGTGACAGGACCGCTGCTTTACTCTGCGGCTTCGATCGGCGTGGAAACGAGCTTGCCTTCGTTGATCTCGCGCAGGGCGATGGACAGCGACTTCTCATTCAGCTTGGTATCGACCAGCGGGCCGACGTACTCGAACAGGCCCTCGTGCAGCTGGGCGTAGTAGGCGTTGATCTGGCGTGCACGCTTGGCGCCGAAGATCACCAGGCCGTACTTGGAATCAGCTGCCTCAAGCAGTGAGTCGATCGGCGGGTTGATGATGCCTTCAAGGTTCGTGGACACGAATTCTCCAAATTCTAACGGGCTGACGGGTACCGGCTAAATGTGCGGGTGCGGTGTCAGCCCCATGAGTGAAACAAGCTCGTCCGCTGCCCGGCGAACGTCATCATTGATGACGGTGTGGTCAAACTCCGGTTCAGCGGCAAGTTCTAGTTTAGCGGTTTCCAGCCGTTGCCGCTGTTCGTCGGCGGTTTCGGTGCCACGGCCTACCAGCCGGCGCACCATTTCGTCCCAACTGGGCGGGGCGAGAAAGACGAATTGCGCATCGGGGACGGCCGCCTTGACCTGCCGGGCGCCCTGCAGGTCAATCTCCAGCAGGACGGACCTGCCGTCTGCGATGGCCTCCTTGACGGTGCTTTTCAGCGTGCCGTAGGTATTCTGGCCGTGGACTACGGCCCACTCCAACAGCTCGCCGGCGGCGATCAGCGATTCGAACTCCTCCTTGGACTTGAAGAAGTAGTGGACGCCGTCCTGCTCCCCTGGCCGGGGCGCGCGGGTGGTTGCCGAAACGGAAAGCCAGACTTCGGGGTAGTTATCCCTGATGTAGGTGGACACGGTGCCTTTGCCAACAGCCGTCGGACCTGCGAGGACTGTCAGTCCCGGTTTCTTGCTCACGTATTCCTTTGTGCCGGAGTTCGGATGGGGCGGACCGTGGCACGCCCTACTTCTCGTCTATAAAATCTACCAGCGCCTGGCGCTGGTGAATGCCCAGTCCGCGGACCCGCCGGGACGCGGCAATGCCCAGCTGCTCCATGATGGCCGCAGCCCTGACCTTGCCGATGCCCGGCAACGCTTCAAGCAGCTCTGCCACCCTCATCCGGGCCAGGGCCTCGTCAGCGGCGGCCGAACGGATGAGGTCCGCCGCTGAGGTCTGGCCGTTCTTGAGCCGTTCCTTCGCCGCAGCCCTGGCTGCGCGGGCAGCCGCGGCCTTCTGCAGCGCAGCCGTGCGTTCCGACGCGGACAAGGGTCGCAGGCTCATAACGGACACCCCCGGTGGGACGGATGCATCCAAGGCGGCCGCCATTGGACTTGTCCAGAAACCTACCCCTTGCGGGACGGCGAATCAATGCATTGCGCGTGTATCCGGCCCGCACCCCACCCGCATCCCACCTGCAGCGCAACAAAGGTGGCGCCTATTCTCCCCGCAGTCCGTCAAGTGTCCGCAGGGCGGCATCCTTGAGTCCCTGGACGGCGGGACCGGCTGACAGAATATCGCGGCTGGAGGTTCCAAGGACCTGTGGGTAGGCTGCGCCGAAGGTCCTGCGCAGGTCTGCCGCGGTTGCACCCTGGGCACCCAGTCCAGGAGCGAGGATGGGACCGCTGACGGCCCCGAGGTCCAGCTGCAGGTCCGAGAGCGCCGAGCCCACCGTGGCGCCGACAACCAGGCCCACCGAGCCGAGCGGGCCGGGATAACGCCGGTTCTCAGCCGCTGCCGCCCCGACAATGCGCCGCGCCACGGAATCTGCTCCGCCCACGTGCTGCACGGATGCCCCCTCCGGGTTGGAGGTCAAGGCGAGGACAAACACACCGCGGCCGGTCTCGGCTGCCAGGTCAAGTGCGGGCCGGAGCGATTCGAAGCCCAGGTAAGGGCTCAGGGTCACCGAATCGGCGGCCAGCGGTGAACTGTCCCGGAGCCAGGCGTCCGCGTAGGCGGCCATGGTAGAGCCGATATCGCCGCGCTTGGCGTCGGCGATGGTGAGCACCGACTCGTCCCGGGCCTCGGCAAGGAGTTCCTCGAGGACAGCCATGCCCGCTGACCCGTGGCGCTCGTAAAGCGCCACCTGTGGCTTCACCGCGGCAGCGAGTGAACCGACGGCCTCCAGGACTGTGAGCGAAAACCGCCTCAGCCCGGCGGCGTCGTCGTCCAGTCCCCAGGCCTTGAGCAGAGCCGGGTGGGGGTCGATGCCCACGCAGAGCGGCCCGCGGGCCGCCATGGCCGCGCCGAGCCGGGAGCCGAAGGACTCCCGGCCGGCGGCTCCGGGTGTGCCGGACTCAGGCATTCTGCGCCACTGCTGCCTTGGGGGCTCCGTCCTGCGGAGCAGCACCCTGCGCGGCCGCGTGCTGCGAGGCGGTCAGCGCGGCAGCGTGCTCCTGCAGGCTGGTCACCGACCACTCATAGGTGCGCATGGCCTCAATCGCCTGGACGGCGGCGTTGAACTCCGCCACCGTGGTGATGCAGGGAATGCCGATGGACGTCGCTGCGGCCCGGAGTTCGTAGCCGTCGCTGCGGGCTTCGCCGCCGGACGGGGTGTTGAACACCATGTCGATCTCGCCGGCAATGACCAGATCCGCGATGGTGCCTTCGCCCTCGGCGCTGCTGCCCTCGGCGACCTTGCGGACCGGGGTGGCCTGGATGCCGTTGCGGCGCAGGACATCGGCGGTGCCGCCGGTGGAGACGATCTCGAAGCCGAGATCGGAGAGCCGTTTGACGCCCATGATGACCGAGCGCTTGTCCCGGTTGGCCACCGAGACAAAGATCTTGCCTTCGGTAGGCAGCGCGTTGTTCGCCGCTGCCTGGCTCTTGGCGAAGGCAGTGTCGAAGTGCTTGTCGATGCCCATCACTTCACCGGTGGACCGCATTTCGGGGCCGAGCAGCGAGTCCACCACCTTGCCCTCCGGGGTGCGGAACCGGCTGAACGGCAGGACAGCTTCCTTGACCGATACCGGCGCGTCCAGCGGCAGCGTGGAGCCGTCGCCGGTTTCCGGCAGCATCTTGTAGGCAGTCCGGAGCTGGTGGATGGTGACGCCGGTGCCGATCAGGGCAGCGGCCTTGGCCATCTGGACGCCGGTTGCCTTGGAGACGAACGGCACGGTGCGGGAGGCACGCGGGTTCGCTTCCAGGACGTACAGGACATCGGAGGCCAGGGCGAACTGGATGTTGATCAGGCCGCGCACGCCCACGCCCTCGGCGATGGCCCGGGTGGCGGTGCGGACGCGTTCCAGGACGTTGTTGCCCAGCGTGATGGGCGGCAGGACGCAGGCGGAGTCACCGGAGTGGATACCGGCTTCCTCGATGTGCTCCATGATGCCGCCGAGGTACATGTCCGTGCCGTCGAAGAGTGCATCGACGTCGATTTCGACGGCGTCTTCGAGGAATCGGTCGATCAGGACCGGGTGGTCCGGGGTGATCTCGGTGGCGTTGGCGATGTAGCGGGAAAGGTTCGGCTCGTCGTACACGATCTCCATGCCGCGGCCGCCGAGGACGTAGGACGGACGGACCAGGACGGGGTAGCCGATCTCGTCAGCGATCTTCTTGGCGTCCTCGAAGGAGACAGCGGTGCCGTTCTTCGGGGCGATCAGGCCGGCGTTGTCCAGGACGCGGGAGAATTCGCCGCGGTGCTCGGCGAGGTCGATCGCTGCCGGGGACGTGCCGAGGATGGGCACACCGGCGTCGGCCAGCTGCTGGGCAAGCTTCAGCGGCGTCTGGCCGCCCAGCTGCACAAACACGCCCATCACGCCGCCGGTGCGCTCTTCGGCGGCGATGACCTCCAGGACGTCCTCCAGCGTCAGCGGCTCGAAGTAGAGGCGGGTGGAGACGTCGTAGTCGGTGGAGACGGTTTCCGGGTTGCAGTTGACCATAACGGTCTCGTAGCCGGCCTTGCGCAGGGCCATCGAGGCGTGGACGCAGGAGTAGTCGAACTCGATGCCCTGGCCGATGCGGTTGGGACCGGAGCCGAGGATCAGGATGGACGGCTTGGCGTGCAGCGCAATCTCGTCCTCCTCGTCGTAGGACGAGTAGTGGTACGGGGTGTAGGCGGCGAACTCTGCGGCGCAGGTGTCCACCGTTTTGTAGACCGGACGGATGCCCAGGGCCTGGCGGACGCCGCGGACCACTGCCTCGGAGTTGTGCGTCAGGGCACCGATCTGCTCGTCGGAGAAGCCGTGGCGCTTGGCCCGCCGGAGCATCTCCACCGTCAGGGAACCTGCCTGGCGGATCTCGTGGGAGATCTCGTTCAGGAGCTGGAGCTGGTCCAGGTACCAGGGATCGATCTTGGTGGCTTCGAAAAGCTCCTCCACGCTGGCGCCGCCCAGGAGCGCGCGCTGCACCTGGTGAAGGCGTTCGGTGGTGGGACGCTTGGACTTTTCAATGAGCTCAGCGACCTCCCATTCGGGGACGGAGCTGAAGTCCAGCTGCGAACCCTTCTGTTCCAGGGAACGGAGGGCCTTCTGGAGTGCCTCGGTGAAGTTGCGGCCCATGGCCATCGCCTCGCCCACCGACTTCATGGTGGTGGTGAGGGTGTTGTCGGCGGCCGGGAACTTCTCGAACGCGAACCGCGGAACCTTGACCACCACGTAGTCAAGTGTTGGCTCGAAGGACGCAGGCGTCTTCTGCGTGATGTCGTTCGGGATCTCGTCCAGGGTGTAGCCGAGGGAAAGCTTGGTGGCGATCTTGGCAATCGCAAACCCCGTGGCCTTGGACGCCAGCGCCGAGGAGCGGGACACGCGCGGGTTCATCTCGATGACCACCACGCGGCCGGTGTCCGGCTCGACGGCGAACTGGATGTTGCAGCCCCCGGTGTCTACGCCGACTTCGCGGATCACGGCGATGGAGATATCGCGCAGCCGCTGGTATTCGCGGTCCGTGAGGGTCAGTGCCGGCGCCACGGTGATGGAGTCGCCGGTGTGCACGCCTACGGGATCGAAGTTTTCGATGGAACAGACCACAACCACGTTGTCGTTCTTGTCCCGCATCATCTCCAGCTCGTATTCCTTCCAGCCCAGGATGCTCTCTTCCAGCAGGACCTCGGACGTGGGGCTGTACTGCAGGCCCTGGCCCACAATCCTGCGGAGATCGTTCTCGTCATAGGCGAGGCCGGAACCGAGGCCGCCCATGGTGAAGGAAGGCCGGACCACCATGGGGTAGCCCAGGTCGTCAGCAGCTTTGAGTGCCTCATCGATGGTGTGGATGATGTGGCTGCGGGCTGATTCGGCGCCGCAGCGTTCCACCACGCCCTTGAACTTTTCGCGGTCCTCGCCGAGCTCGATTGCGGCGATGTTCGCGCCGATGAGTTCCACGTTGTACTTCGCCAGGACACCGTTCTTGTCCAGGGCGATGGCGGTGTTCAGGGCCGTCTGCCCGCCCAGGGTGGGCAGGATGGCGTCCGGCCGCTCCTTGGCAATGATCTTCTCCACCACCTCGGGGGTGATGGGCTCAATGTAGGTGGCATCGGCGAACTCGGGGTCCGTCATGATGGTGGCGGGGTTGGAGTTCACCAGGATGACCCGCAGGCCCTCCTCCTTGAGGACACGCAGTGCCTGGGTACCGGAGTAGTCGAATTCGGCGGCCTGTCCGATCACGATCGGGCCGGAGCCGATGACCAGGACGCTCTTAAGGTCAGTTCTCTTGGGCATTACTTGGTGTCCTCAGTCTTGGAATCGGTGGTGTTCTTGGCGTCGGCAGGCTTTTCCGACAGGTTGGCGGTGCGCCCGTCGCGGGTGCCTTCCATGAGGTCGATGAAACGGTCGAACAGGTAAGCAGCGTCGTGCGGGCCGGCCGCCGCTTCAGGGTGGTACTGGACCGAGAACGCCGGGATGTCCAGGCACGCGAGACCTTCGACGACGTCGTCGTTCAGGCTGATGTGGCTGACCTCGACCCGGCCGTAACGCTCCTCCGGAGCCTGGGTGGCGCCGTCGAGCGGTGCGTCCACGGCGAAGCCGTGGTTCTGCGAGGTGATTTCGACTTTGCCGGTGCGGCGGTCCATCACCGGCTGGTTGATGCCACGGTGGCCGTAGCGGAGCTTGTAGGTGCCGAAGCCCAGCGCGCGTCCGAGGATCTGGTTGCCGAAGCAGATGCCGAAGTACGGGAGTTTCTCGTCCAGGACTGAACGGAGCAGCTTGACCTGCGAGTCAGCGGTGGCGGGGTCGCCGGGGCCGTTGGACATAAAGAAGCCGTCCGGGTTGACTGCCTTCACATCCTCCAGCGTGGCGGTGGCGGGCAGGACGTGCACGCGGACGCCGCGCTGGGCGAAGCGGACGGGGGTCATGGCCTTGATGCCGAGATCGATCGCGGCGATGCTGAACCGTGCCTCCCCCTCCCAGCCGTGGTCCTTGGGGTCAACGACGTAGGCCGCATCGACGCTGACCTCTTCAGCGAGGCGGGCGCCTTCCATCGGGGCGCTGGCCAGGACGGCGTCAACGAGTTCCTTGTCCGTGGCCTTGGCTGCCTCGCCGGAGAAGATCCCGGCGCGCATGGTCTTGTGCTCGCGCAGGTGCCTGGTGATGGCGCGGGTGTCCACGCCCTGGATGCCCACAATTCCCTGCTCCACCAGTTCCTCGTCGAGGGACCGTTCGGAGCGCCAGTTGGATGGGCGGCGGGCGGCGTCGCGGACGATGTAGCCGGCCACCCAGATGCGGCGTGACTCGGCGTCTTCGCTGTTCACGCCGGTGTTGCCGATGTGCGGGGCCGTCTGCACCACCAGCTGGCGGGCGTAGGACGGGTCGGTGATGGTCTCCTGGTAGCCGGTCATGCCGGTGGCGAAGACCGCCTCGCCCAGGGCCTTGCCCTGCGCGCCGTAGCTGGTGCCGCGGAAGATCCGGCCGTCCTCCAGGACGAATGCCGCCGGGGTGGAAGGAGCCGAAGCCGCTGGGTTTGCTGTCACTGTTTCTGTCACTGTCTTACTTTCCACTCTGGGGGTCCTGGGAATGTTCTTGGTGGGCGGCGGCGATCAATTGCTGAAGGGAGTCGTCGAGGGCCACTTTGTCAGCGGCCCGGCGGGTGCGGAAGCCGGTATCGAGTTCGTGTGTTCCGAGGTGCCAGGTGAGGACCAGGAGGCCTTCCTTTTCCACGAATTTCCCGGCCATTCCGCTTTCCTGCCGGACCCCGGTCAGGCTCGCTGCCGGGATGTAGAGGGCCTGGGCGCCGGACCGGTCGAAGAGGACGCCGTGGGAGAACACGCTGAGAACAGCGTTGGTCCGGATGCCCAGGCCGTGCACGGCGATCCGGTCCAGCCAGTCTCCGGCGGTGGTGGAGGCAACATACTGTCCCTCTGCGCGGGCCACCGGTACACCGGCGGCTTCCGGCACGGCAGGCAAAGGCTCGACGTCGGCCTGCCGCCTGAGGCGGTTGCGCCAGCCGATCCCGATCAGGACCAGTGCGACGGCGACCAGCGCCAGCGTGATGACCAGGGTGAGGGTCTGGTTGTCCATCAGGCGGCGCCCGCCGTTGACCCGGCCGGGTGCCGGTACGGGGTGTTGAGCTTGCCGTCCAGAACGGTGGGGTGGCCCTTGTAGAACGTGGCCACCACCCTTCCCGGCAGCTCCAGCCCGGCGAACGGCGAGTTCCGGCCCATGGTGGCCATCTTGGCGGGATCCACGGTCCAGCGGGCGGCCGGGTCCACCAGAATGATGTTGGCGGGTTCGCCCGCTTCCAGCGGGCGGCCCTGATCGGACAGCCTGCCGATCTGCGCCGCCGCGGTGGAGGTCACGCGGGCGAAGTCGGCCCAGGTCATGAGGCCGGTCTCAATCATGGCGTGCTGGACCACGGACAATGCCGTTTCCAGCCCGGTCATGCCCATCGCGGCCTGCGCCCACTCGCATTCCTTGTGCTCGCTGGGGTGGGGCGCGTGGTCAGTTCCCACGACGTCGATGGTGCCGTCGGCCAGGCCTGCGCGGAGGGCCTGGACGTCCGCGTCCGTCCGCAGCGGCGGGTTGACCTTGTACACGGGGTTGTAGCTGCGGACAAGATCATCAGTGAGCAGCAGGTGGTGCGGGGTGACCTCGGCGGTGACGTTGATGCCACGCTGCTTCGCCCAGCGGATGATCTCCACAGAACCGGCGGTGGAAACGTGGCAGACGTGCAGGCGCGAGTTCACGTGCTGCGCCAGCAGGACGTCCCGGGCGATGATGCTTTCCTCAGCAACGGCCGGCCAGCCGGTGAGACCCAGGACGGCGGACACCTCGCCCTCGTTCATCTGTGCCCCGGCGGTGAGGCGTGGTTCCTGCGCGTGCTGGGCCACAACGCCGTCGAACGCTTTGACGTATTCCAGCGCACGGCGCATCAGCACCGGATCGTGGACGCAGATGCCGTCGTCGGAGAACATCCGGACCCGGGCGCGGGAATCGGCCATGGCGCCGAGCTCTGCGAGCTGCTCCCCCGCAAGGCCCACCGTCACAGCGCCAACCGGGCGGACATCCACCCAACCGGCGGCGCGGCCCAGGCTGAAGACCTGTTCCACCACGCCGGCGGTGTCCGCCACCGGCGTGCTGTTGGCCATGGCGTGCACGGCTGTGTAGCCGCCCAGTGCAGCGGCGCGGGTGCCGGTCTCCACGGTTTCGGCGTCCTCGCGGCCGGGTTCGCGCAGGTGGGTGTGCACGTCCACCATGCCGGGCAGGGCCACCAGGCCCGTAGCCTCAATCACCGTGGCGCCGGCCGCGTCAGGGCTGGTTGCTGCGCCGGTCCCCCGGGCGGCGATCACGCCGTCGCGGATAAGCAGGTCCTCGGCTTCGGAGCCCAGGACCGCCGCACCGCGGATCAGGTAGGTTCCGTTGTTCTCTGCCATCAGTGGCTCTCCTTGGTGGAATGGGCGTTCGCGTGGGCTGGTTCGCGGGTATCCCCGGAGAGCAGCAGGTACAGGGCGGCCATCCGGACGGACACGCCGTTGCGCACCTGCGCGAGCACGGTGGAACGGGGGGAATCGGCGGCGGCTGCGGAAATTTCCAGGCCCCGGTTCATGGGTCCGGGGTGCATGATGATGGTGTCCTTCAGCCCCAGGCTGTCCAGGGTCCGGAGCCGGTTGTCATCGAAACCCCAGCGGCGCGAATATTCGCGGGTGGACGGGAAGAACGAGGCGTTCATCCGCTCGCCCTGGACCCGCAGCATCATCACCGCGTCCACACCCTTTTCAAGGGTTTCATCCAGGTTGTAGCTGACCTTGCACGGCCACTGTTCGACGCCGATGGGCAGCAGGGTGGGCGGTGCCACGAGGGTGACTTCCGCGCCGAGCGTGCGGAGCAGCCACACGTTTGACCGTGCAACGCGGGAGTGCAGGACGTCGCCCGCGATGGCAACACGCATGCCTTTCAGGTCCCCGCCAATGGATCCGTTTCCGGCGAGCCTGGACCAGTGCCGGCGCATGGTGAACGCGTCCAGCAGTGCCTGCGTGGGGTGTTCGTGCGTGCCGTCGCCGGCGTTGATGACCGCGGCGTCGATCCAGTCGGTGGCTGCCAGCCGGTGCGGCGCCCCTGATGCCCAGTGGCGGATCACGACGGCGTCAGCCCCCATCGCTGCCAGTGTCTGGGCAGTGTCCTTCAGGGACTCGCCCTTGGAGACCGAGGAGCCCTTCGCGGCGAAGTTGATGACGTCGGCGGAGAGCCGCTTCGCGGCAGCCTCGAAAGAGATTCGGGTGCGTGTTGAGTCCTCGAAGAAAAGGTTCACCACAGTGCGCCCGCGCAGGGCCGGGAGCTTCTTGACTTCGCGGTCCCCCACGGCGGCCATTTCTTCGGCGGTATCGAGAATACGGATGGCGTTGGTCAGGCTGAGGTCCTCGGTGGAAAGCAGGTGTTTCACGCGCCGCCCTCGATAACCACTTCGTTGATGGCCGAGCCATTGGCATCAATGTCGGTTTCCGCAAGGTGGACCCGCACCTTTTCCGCGGACGAGGTGGGCAGGTTCTTGCCCACGTGGTCGGCCCTGATGGGGAGCTCGCGGTGGCCGCGGTCGATCAGGACGGCCAGCCGGACAATCCGCGGCCTGCCGAGGTCGATCAGAGCATCAAGGGCGGCACGGATGGTACGGCCGGAGTAGAGCACGTCATCGATCAGCACCACAACCTTGTTGTCGATGCCGGTGCGGGGCAGCTGGGTGGGCAGCGGCGGCCTGGTGGGCTGGTGGGAAAGGTCATCGCGGAACATGGTGACATCCAACTGGCCCACGATGGCCGTGGCGTCAACGGTGGGATCAGCGGCGGCGATTTTCTGTGCCAACCGGACGGCCAGCGGGTAGCCCCGGCGGGGAATACCCAGCAGGACCAGGTCTTTGGACCCTTTGTTGGCCTCAAGGATCTCATGGGCGATTCGAGTGAGTGCACGGTCTATGTCCGCCTGGTTGAGGACAACCCTGGCTGGAACCGGTGCGCTGGTGACAGCAGTCAACTCTTGTCTCCCCTTTCCCCGCCTCACGGGACGGAATTAAAAAAGGATCATTTGCGTTTCAAAATTACCACACCGGCGGCGGCGGAATAGGCTTTCAAGTATGTCCATGCACCCTCACCAGCCCGATTCCGGCGAGTCCGGCCACGCCGGTCAACGCGCCAGCCAGCCCGGCCTGTCACCAGGATCACAGGGATATTTTCCCGGGCAGGCCAACCCCAGCTGGATGGGACGGGTGGAGCCGGAGTATTACCGCCCGGCTCCCGGCCACGCCGGCGCTCCCCTTCCCTCCGTTGGCCCCGCGCTGGCGGGCGGCGGCGGTCCGGGCGGAGGAATGCGCTCGGCCGGCCTGGCTCTGGTGGTGGGCGGTGCCGCCCTGGCGTTCCTGAGCCTTTTCCTGGTGGTGCCGTTCCTGCTGGCCAACACCGGGGTCAGCGGGTTCGCAGTGGGGTTCGTTGTCTCCCTGATCCCGCTGACCGCCGTGCTCCTGACTGTCCACGCCATTGACCGGTGGGAACCGGAACCCAAGCGGCTCCTGTTCTTCGCCTTTACCTGGGGTGCAGCCGTCTCAGTCGCGGTCACCCTCCTCATCCAGCCGGTGTTCGCGCTCACCTTCCAGTTCAGCGACGTAGCTGATCTGCAGACCTACATGGCCACAGTCCAGGCGCCGGTGGTCGAGGAGTTCGCCAAGTCGCTGGGCCTGCTGGTGCTCCTGCTGCTGGCACGGAAGCACTTCGACGGTCCCGTGGACGGGGTGGTTTTTGCCTTCACCATCGCCGGTGGCTTCGCCTTCACCGAAAACATCCTCTACTTCGGGCGGGCCATCGCAGAGTCAGCAAGCCCGGCAACCGATCTGGCGCAGATTTTCCTGCTTCGCGGCGTGATGTCACCGTTTGCCCACGCCATCTTCACCGGAACCACCGGACTGATCATGGGTTACGCCGCCCGCCGCTGGCATTCAGGGGCCTCGGTGGTGGCATTTTTTGTGGGTCTGCTGCCGGCAATGATCCTGCACAACCGGTGGAACAGCATGGGCGAGGGGTTCCTGGTTGAGTACATCGTCATCCAGGTGCCGATTTTTGTCCTGGCCGTGGTGGGCGTCATCCTGCTCCGGGTGGCTGAAATTCGGCTCACGCGCCAGCGGCTCCTGGAATACTCTGCCGCGGGCTGGTTCAGCCCAGCCGAGGTGGAGCTGCTGGCCACGCCGCGTGGCAGACGGACAGCGTTGCATTGGGCGGCCGGCTACAACCGGCGGCCGCAGATGAAATCGTTCCTGCATGCCGCCACCCAGCTGGCCTTCATCAGGCAGCGGATCCTCAGCGGCCGGGACATCGGGTTGCACCAGGCCGAAGAGCAGCACCAACTGCACCGGATCGTGTCCCTGCGCGCCGCCGTCGCGGGCTGACAGCTCCACAACGCAGAAAGGGACCGGCGCCCACCCCGCGGTGGACGCCGGTCCCTTTCTGCCAAGAGAAATGCTGCGCTTAGGCGAGCAGCGAAGGCTTCAGCTGCTGCAGCCGGCCCAGGAGGCCGTTGATGAACGACGGCGACTCATCAGTTGAGAGCGTCTTGGCCAAAGCCACTGCCTCACTGACCGCCACGCCGTCCGGGACGTCATCGTTGTACAGGAGTTCCCAGGTGCCGATGCGCAGGATGATGCGGTCCACCGAGGGCATCCGCTCCAGGGTCCAGCCCTGGGAGTAGGTCTCCAGGAATTCGTCGATGGCGGTCTGCTGGGAAACAACGCCCTCCACGATTTCCAGGGTGTAGGGGTTGACGATCTGATCAGTCAGTTCGCGCCGGCTCCTGAGCACGTCGAACGCCGACACTGATCGCTGTTCAGCTTCAAAAAGAACTTCCAGTGCCCTGGTCCGGGCCTTACCGCGTGCGCTCACTACTCGCTGACCCGGCCGAGGTAGCTGCCGTCGCGGGTGTCAACCTTGACCTTGGTGTTGTTCTCAACGAACAGCGGAACCTGGATCTCGTAGCCCGTCTCCAGGGTTGCGGGCTTGGTGCCGGCAGAGGAGCGGTCGCCCTGCAGGCCCGGCTCGGTGTAGGTGATTTCGAGGACAACGCTCGGCGGGAGCTCGATGTACAGGGGGTTGCCCTCGTGGATGGCGATATTGACCATCTGGTTCTCGAGCATGAAGTTGGTGGCGTCGCCTACCGTGGCGCCGGAAACCGTGATTTGGTCGTAGTCCACGGTGTCCATGAATACGTAGTCCGCGCCGTCCTGGTACAGGTACTGGTAATCGCGGCGGTCAACCGTTGCGGTCTCGATCTTGAGTCCGGCATTGAACGTCTTGTCCACAACTTTGCCGGACATCACGTTGCGCATTTTGGTCCGAACGAAGGCGCCGCCTTTGCCGGGCTTGACGTGCTGGAATTCGATGATGTTCCAGAGCTGGCCCTCGAGCTTCAGGACCGTGCCGTTCTTGATGTCGTTAGTGGTTGCCACTGGTTTCCTCTGGTTTCTAATGCCTGGTCAGTTGTCAGACGTTCTATGCCGGCCGGCACGCCCCACAGGGCGCCAGGCGCGTGTTTATCAAAAATCCAAGAACTATTCTACCGGTAGTTCGGGGGTGGCCCGTTTCAGTGGGCTCCCGGGGGCCACGCCGTGGGCCGTGACAGGCGAGTCAGCAGGCCAGATCCAGGACGTCGCGGGCGCGTTGCAGCGCCACTGTCGAAGAGTAGATCAGGGCGGCGTCGGCCGACTGCGCCACGCGCAGGTCCAGCGCCCTGGCAAAGGCCTCAACTGCGGCAGCATTGTGGCCCACCGTGTAGTACACCCGGCCCAGGTACTGCAGGACCAGGGCTTCGCGGTGGGTTCCCTGGGACTCTGCCAGCAGCTGCCGGAACAGCTCCACGGCCCGGTCGGTTCGGTGTGTGATCCGCAGCAGCTCGGCCTCGCAGGCGCGCAACTGGAAAGACTCCGGGTCCTTGAAGCGGGCTTCTGCCAACAGCTCGGCCGCTTCGGACGGGTGCCCCTCGGCGATCAGGACGAATACGCGGTCCGCGGGATCCGTGGAGGCACCCAGCGCAGCCTCGCAGGCGTCCTCGTTGACGATCTCCGGCAACAGGGACAACGGGTTGATCCGGACGCCGGGGAAGCCTGCCTCAGGCCAGTCGCCGGTGCCGGCAAGGTCGCCCAGCATCAGGAGGCGATTTCCTGGTAAGCGGCGAACAGCAGCGACGTGTCCGGGACGTCGAGGATGCCCGGCTTGGCGATGCCGTCCAGGACCACGAACCGGAGCAGGTCACCGCGGGACTTCTTGTCCCGGCGCATGCCATCGAGCAGCCCCTGCCACCTGTCCCGCCGGTAGGTGACCGGGAGCCCCAGGGTGTCCAGGATGCTCCGGTGGCGGTCGGCGTCGGCATCGCTGAGCCGGCCCACGCTGCGGGCAAGCTCCGCGGCGAACATCATGCCCACGGACACCGCGGCACCGTGGCGCCAGGAGTATCGCTCCACGAGCTCGATGGCGTGGCCCAGGGTATGGCCGTAGTTCAGGATCTCCCGGAGCCCGGATTCCTTGAGGTCTTCGGAAACCACTTTGGCCTTGACCGCTATGGCGCGTTCGATCAGTTCCCGCAGGGCGTCCGATCCGGGGTCTGTGGCCGCCGCCGGATCACGTTCCACCAGCTCCAGGATGGCCGGGTCCGCGATGAAACCGCACTTGATGACCTCGGCCATGCCGGAGATGATCTCATTGCGGGGCAGGGTTTTGAGTGTGTCCAGATCGGCCAGCACCCCGGCGGGCGGGTGGAAGGAGCCCACCAGGTTTTTGCCTTCGGCGGTGTTGATGCCGGTTTTGCCGCCCACGGAGGCGTCCACCATGCCCAGCAGGCTGGTAGGCATGTGGATGACTTTCACGCCGCGGAGCCAGGTTGCGGCCACAAACCCCGCGAGGTCTGTGACTGCCCCGCCGCCCACGGCGACGATGGCGTCCGAACGGGTGAAATCGTTCTGGCCAAGGACCTGCCAGCAGAATGCGGCAACCTGGATGTGCTTGCCCTCCTCAGCATCGGGGATTTCTGCGGTCAGGGAGGTGAAGCCGGCGGCGGCCAGCTCGTCCCGAACGGCGTCACCGGTCAGGCGCAGGGCCCGGGGGTGGATGACCAGGACCCGGCGGACGCGTTCGCCCAGCAGTTCCGGAAGGCTGCCCAGCAGTCCACGGCCCACTACGACGTCGTAGTTCTGCCCTGCGGATTCGCCGGTGACCTTGATGATTGTTGAATCGACGCTCACTGTTCAACTTCCTGTTTGGCGGCTGCGTAGTCGCTCAGGGCGACCTTCAGCCGGTGTCCCAGCTCGGTAACCGAGCCGCGGCGGACGTCTATTACGACGTCGGCCAGCCGTTCGTAAACGGGCTTTCGGGTGGCAAATAGTGCGGACCAGCGGGTCATTCCATCTCCGGCGAGCAGGGGCCTGCCCGAGTTCCGGGCGATCCGGCTGGCTACCGTTTCCTCATCGCATTCGAGATACACCACGGTGCAGCGGGCCAGGAGCTGCTGTGTTCCTGAATCCAGCACCGCTCCCCCGCCCAGCGAAATGACGGAGCCCGTACCTTCCGCGTGCTCCACGGCGGACGCCACGGTCCGAGCCTCGATCTCCCGGAAGGCATGCTCACCGCGGCCCGCGAAAATGCTGGCAATGCTGCCGTGGTTCTCCACGATGAGGACGTCTGTGTCCACAAAAGGTACGTGCAGTTGCTGGGCAAGTTCCTGGCCGATGGTGGACTTCCCCACCGCCATCGGCCCAATCAGGGCGATGGGCCTCTTACCCGGCACACCGGCTTTGCTGCTCCGGGGCACTAGTGGCCAATCGAGTCCAGGGATGCCGGAATATTGTCCAGGTAACCCTTGATGTTGCGTGCGGTCTCAGCTACGGAGTCGCCGCCAAACTTTTCCGTGACGGCCTCTGCCAGCACCAGCGCCACCATCGCTTCAGCGACTACGCCCGCCGCCGGTACGGCACAGACGTCCGAACGCTGGTGGTGGGCCTTCGCCGCCTCCCCCGTGCTGACGTCAACGGTGCGCAGGGCGCGGGGCACGGTAGCGATGGGCTTCATGGCGGCCCGGACACGCAGGACGTCTCCGATGCTCATGCCGCCTTCGATGCCGCCGGCGCGGTTGGAGGTGCGGATGATTTTACCGTCGGCGTCCTTGACGATTTCGTCGTGGGCGGCGGAACCGCGGCGGGCAGCGGTGAGGAAGCCGTCGCCCACTTCAACACCCTTGATGGCCTGGATGCCCATCAGGGCTGCGGCCAGGCGCGAGTCAAGGCGCCGGTCCCAGTGGACGTAGCTGCCCAGTCCGGGCGGCAGCCCGTAGGCGAGAACCTCGACGACGCCGCCGAGGGTTTCGCCTTCCTTGTGCGCGGCGTCCACTTCGGCAACCATGGCGTCGGACGTCTCGCGGTCGAAGCAACGAAGCGGATCCGCGTCGAGCGCGATGACGTTGGCGGGGACCGGCAGCGGGCGGCCTTCGGGCACTGTCACGCTGGCGATGGACACGGTGTGGCTGACCAGCTCAATGCCGAGGTGCTTGAGGAACTGGGACGCTACCGTGCCCATGGCCACGCGGGTGGCTGTTTCGCGGGCGCTGGCACGTTCGAGAACGGGCCGGGCCTCGTCAAAGCCGTACTTCTGCATGCCGGTGAAATCGGCATGGCCGGGACGGGGCCGGGTGAGCGGGGCATTGCGTGCCTGATCGGCGAGGACTTCGGGGTCCACGGGGTCAGCAGACATGATCTGCTCCCATTTGGGCCATTCGGTGTTGCCCACCTGGATGGCCACCGGACCGCCCTGGGTGAGGCCGTGGCGGACGCCGCCGAGAATCGTCACGACGTCCTGCTCAAATTTCATGCGTGCACCCCGGCCGTAGCCGAGGCGGCGGCGGGCCAGCGAATCGGCGATCTGCCCGCTGGTGATTTCAACACCGGCAGGCACGCCTTCAATAATTCCCATCAGAGCCGGACCATGGGATTCACCGGCTGTCAACCAACGCAACATAATTTCCATCCTGCCACGTATGGCACTCAGATCGCCCGTCGGGGAAGGCCGACTGCGTCACACATCACATCTATGACTGCTGCATTAACTTCCTCGCCAAGACCGGTGAACAGGCGCACCTGCTCCACCGCCTGGTAGAGCAGCATCTCAAGCCCGGGAACCACCGAACCGCCGCCATCCTGCCACACGGCAGCAATGCGGCTTGGCCAGGGATCGTAGGCAACATCGAGCAGCACGCCCGCTGTCCTGGCGCCCAGTGCGGCGATTTCCTGGGCCAGTTGGTCGGCCCCGTACGGCGGGAGCGTGGAAATGACGACGTCGGCGTGTGCTGTGGGAGCGGCGGCTTCAGCGAGCGGCCTGACGTCTATGGAAAGGCCGACGGCGGCAGCGGCTGCACGGGCATCCGCCGCACGGGCGGTGTCGCGGACGAACACCTGCGCGTGCCGTGTGCCCAGTTCCTTGAGCGCAGCGACCGCTGAGGCTGCCGTTCCGCCGCCGCCCAGAATGACGGCGTCAGGGCTTGCAGCGACCCCGGCGTTCACCACGGCGTTGACGATTCCGGCGACGTCGGTGTTGTAGCCGATCCGCCGGCGCGAGCCAGGGTGCTCCTCGAAGGCAACCGTGTTCACCACGCCCAGCGTCAGGGCAACGCCCCGGACTTCGTCCACCTCGGCCACCATGCCCGTTTTCAGCGGCATGGTTACTGAGAGTCCACGCCAGCCCTCTTCGGTCCTGATCCGTGCCATCAGGCCGGGCAGCTCCTGCTCGGTGACGTCCAGGGCGGTGTAGCCGATGTCAACGCCCAACTTGGCGTAGGCCGCCAGGTGTAGGGCAGGCGACTTGGAGTGGCTGATCGGATGGCCAAGGACGGCCGCCCGAGGGCTCACGCGCACCGGCCAACGTTGGCCGTGCACCACGTGTTGTACTGCTCCACGTAGACATTGTGCTCGGCCAGCGTCTTGGAGAACTTGGTCTCCTTGGTGTCCAGGTTGATGGTCACCCAGTAAAGGTAGTCATTGGTTTTGGGCTTGGCGGCGGCATCGATTGCCGTCTTGCCGGGAGACCCGATCGGGCCCGGCGGCAGGCCCGGATTCGCGTAGGTGTTGTACACGTTGGACTTGTCCTGGCGCTCTTCGTCCGTGAAGTTGAAGCTTTTGGTTCCGAGGCCGTATGTCACAGCCGAGTCCACCTGAAGGTAACCATTGGTCTGGTCATTGGGCTTGAGCCGGTTGTAGATTGCCCCGGCGACGTCCCCGTACTCGGCCTGGCCGCCTTCGGCCTGAACAATGCTGGCCACAATGACGGCCTCATACTGCTTGGCGGGGTCCGTGATGCCCTGGGCCACGAGCTCATCAACAGTGACCTTGACCAGGCTCTGCAGGATTTCCTTGGCTGGAGTGCCCAGCGGGAACCGGTACTCCCCCGGGGCCAGGAAACCTTCGAGGTTCTTGGCATTGGCCGGGAGCCCGAACTGCGCCGGAGAATCGCTGAATTCCTTCAGCTGCTGCAGCGACACACCCGAACCTTCGGAGATTGCCTGCAGCGATTCGCCGATCCTCAGGCCCGCGCTCAAGGCGAAGTAGATCACCTTGCTCTTGTCTGTCCCGAGCAGGACGTTGACGGCGTCGGCGTTTTTCATCTCCATCTTGAAGGTGTAGTCGCCGGGCGAAAGGATGCCGCCCGACGCGGCGAACGCCTGCAGGAAAGTGTCTGCGTTGGCAACCACTTTCTCGTTTTCCAGCTTCGCGGCCATTGATCCGGTGCCTTCCCCCGGCACCACGGATACCGTGACTTCGCCTGAGCCCGGGCCGGGGTAATCCGAGGGCTTGTCGTTGCCCAGCAGCGGCTTGAGGAACTGTGCCCCGATTGCAACTGCAGTGACAAAAACGGCAAGTGTCAGGAACAGGGCGAGAACGCGGCGGCGGCGGCGGACCTTCTTGGACGGTCCAGGCACTACGGTTGCCCCCGCTGCGGCTCCGATGACGCCCACATCGTGGTGGCCGTCCGGCTGGTATCCGTCGTGATGTTCGTCATAGTAATGGCCGTCAGCAGCCTGGTATTCAGCGTGCTGATCACTGTCCTCGTGGACTTCGTAGCCCGCATGGTGACCGTAGTCTTCGTGGTGGACATGCTCGTCGTGGACTCCATGGGCATCATGGACTCCGTGGGACTCAGGCCATGCCTCTTCGCCGTGGGCCTCTGATGGTTCCAGCCGCGCCGGCGCCACGTGCTCGATGGTTGGGGCGGATTCAGGAACAGCCGGAATAGCACGCCCGGCTTCCGGAGCAGGCTGTGCCTCCACTGCTTCAGGAGCGGGCTGTGCCTCCACTGCTTCAGGAGCGGGCTGTGCCTCCACTGCTTCCGGATCGTCGTGACCCGTTTCGTAGGCCTGCTCAGGGATGGCGTCGTTGCTTTCGGTTTGCAACGCCTTTTCCTGTTCGCGGAGTTCCTTGCGGGTCAGCGGCCTGGCACCATCGTTTCCCATGGTGTCTGAGGCGTCGCCGTTATAGGACGGGCTCACTGTAGCCTTCCGTGTTCTGAGATCTTGACTGGTCTTCCGGGCGGGGTTCGGTGCGCTCAGCTGCCGAGGCTGCTCCGGAAGGCCGGTGTTCGGGCGGTGCGCCCACGCGGGTGCCTACGTCCGCTCCCCTGGCTTTTTGCATGTCGATGGCGTGCTGGAGAATACCGGCAGCCGCAACCTGATCCACCACTTTACGGTGGTTCCGGCTGCTCATGCCAGCTTCGTGAAGGTTCCGGTGGGCTGTGACGCTGCTGAGGCGCTCGTCCACCAGGTTCACGGGAACGTCAAGGCCGCGGCCGGCGAGGGCTGCCACCAGCAGTTCGGCGTAGTCGGTTGCCATGCGGGCGGACGCGTGTTCCTCGCCCTTCATGGTCCGCGGCATCCCCACAATGACCTGAACGGCGCCGAGTTCCTCCACGAGCGTGGCAATGACCCGGACGTCGGAGTTCTTTTTGGCGTTCCGATCCAGAGTCTTGTACGGCGTAGCCAGGATGGCTTCGCGGTCGCAGACCGCCACGCCTACCCTGACCGTGCCCACGTCTATACCCAGTTTGATGCCCTGGGGGTAGCCGCCGGCTGCGTGTGCTTGTGTCACTGGATCCTTATCGCCTGGAAATGGCGTCCACAACGGCGGCAAGCGCCGGTGCGACCTTACTGGCGTCCGTGCCGCCGCCCTGGGCAACGTCGTCTTTCCCGCCGCCACCGCCGCCGAGGATTCCCGCGGCAAGGCGCACCAGGGCTCCGGCCTTAACCCCGGATTCCCGTGCTGCCTCGTTGGTGGCCACCAGGATCATGGGGCGGCCGTTGCTGACACCTGCCACGGCTACGGTGGCCGCCTGCGAACCGAGCCGGTTGCGCAGGTCCAGCGCGAGGTTGCGGACGTCGTCGGCGCCGCCGATCTGGCCGGCGTCGTGCGCGATGACCTTGACTCCGGCGGCGTCCTTGGCGGTGCCCACCAGGCCGGCTGCAGCCGCAGAGAGCTGTTCCTTCCGCAGGCGGTCGAGTTCCTTCTCCGTGGCCTTGAGCTTGTTCAGTGTGCTGGCAATCCGGTCCGCAAGCTGGCCGGAGGGGACCTTGAGCAGTTCGGTCAGTTCGGTCACCAGGGCCCGTTCGGCCGCGAGGTGGCGGAAAGCGTCCATGCCTACAAAGGCTTCAACCCGGCGGTTTCCTGAACCGACGGACTGCTCGCCCAGCAGCGAGAGGCTGCCGATGAGGGAGGTGTTGGCTACGTGTGTGCCGCCGCAGAGCTCACGGGACCAGGCGCCGTCGATCTCCACAACGCGGACCTCGCTGCCGTAGTTCTCCCCGAACAGCGCCATGGCGCCAAGGGCCTTGGCCTCGGCCAGCCCCATGACCTTTGTGTCCACGTGGTAGTTGTTGCGGATGGCGAGGTTGGATACTTCCTCGATCTCGGAGCGGGTGGCGGCGCTGAGCCCTTCGCCCCAGGCGAAGTCGAAGCGCAGGTAGCCTGCCTTGTTGAAGGAGCCGCGCTGAGTGGCTTCCGGCCCGAGGATCTGGTGCAACGCGGCGTGCACAATGTGCGTGCCGGTGTGCGCCTGCTCGGCAGCGTGCCGGCGTTCCCGGTCCACGGCAGCCTTGACCAGGACGTCGGAGCCGATCTCGCCCTCGCGGACAATGGCCTTGTGGACGCTGAGTCCCTTCAGCGGGCGCTGGACGTCGAGGACTTCGACCACAAAACCGTCACCGGTGATGAGGCCCGTATCGGCAGCCTGGCCACCGGCTTCGGCGTAGAAGGGCGTTTCGGCGAGGACGAGTTCAATTTTGTCGCCCGTGGAGGCCTGTGCCACGGGGCGGCCGCCGCTGAGGATCCCGCGGACCCGCGACTCCCCGTCCAGATCTGAGTAGCCGGTGAAGACCGTCTCGCCCTGGCCCAGGAGTTCCTGGAAGGCGCTGAGATCGGCGTGGCCGCCCTTCTTGCCCTTGGCGTCTGCCTGGGCGCGGCGGCGCTGTTCAAGCATCAGACGGCGGAATTCGGGTTCATCCACCTTGAGCCCGGCTTCCTCCGCCATTTCAAGCGTGAGGTCGATCGGGAAACCATAGGTGTCGTGCAGGGCAAAGGCGTCGGCGCCGGAAAGGGGCTGGCCTGCGGCCTTGGACTCCGTGACGGCGTCCTCCAGGCGTGCGGTGCCCGAGGCGATGGTGCGCAGGAAGGCGCGCTCCTCGGCGTAGGCGATCCGGCTGATGCGGTCGAAATCGGTCGCCACCACCGGGTAGACACCCTTCATGGCGTCCCGGGATTCGGGCAGCAGGTCCGGCAGGCAGGCCTTTTCCACGCCGAGCAGCCGCATCGAGCGCACGGCGCGGCGGATGAGGCGGCGCAGGACATAGCCACGGCCTTCATTTGAGGGGGTCACGCCATCGGCTATCAGCATCAGGGCGGACCGGATGTGGTCCCCCACCACGCGCATCCTGACGTCGTCCGTGTGGTGCGGATCATCGGGCGTTTCAGCCGAGGTGTATTCCCGGCCGGAAAGCTCCGCTGCCTTGTCGATCACAGGCCGGACCTGATCGGTCTCGTACATGTTCTCGACGCCCTGCAGGATCATGGCAAGGCGTTCCATGCCCAGGCCGGTGTCGATGTTCTTCTTGGGCAGTTCACCCACAATGTCGAACTCGTCCTTGGAGCGGACGTTGTCGATCTGGTACTGCATGAACACCAGGTTCCAGATCTCCACGTAGCGGTTCTCGTCGGCCAGCGGACCGCCTTCAACGCCGTACGCAGGTCCCCGGTCGTAGTAGATTTCCGAGCAGGGCCCGGCCGGCCCGGGCTGGCCGGTGTGCCAGTAATTATCGGCCTTGCCCATCCGCTGGATGCGCTCAGCCGGGACGCCGGTGTTCTTCAGCCACAGTTCCTTGGCTTCATCGTCCTCTTCGTAGACGGTCACCCACAGCCGCTCGGGCGGCAGGCCGTACCCGCCGTCGTCAACGCTCATGGTGAGCAGCTCCCAGGCGAACTTGATGGCGTCTTCCTTGAAGTAATCGCCGAAGGAAAAGTTGCCGCACATCTGGAAGAAGGTGCCGTGGCGGGCAGTCTTGCCCACCTCCTCGATGTCGCCGGTGCGGATGCACTTCTGGACGCTGGTGGCGCGGGAGTACGGCGCTTCTTCGCGGGCCGTGAGGTAAGGAATGAACGGGACCATGCCGGCCACCGTGAACAGCAGTGAGGGGTCGCTGGAGACCAGCGAGGCGGAGGGAACGGCGGTGTGGCCCTTGCTGACAAAAAAGTCCACCCAGCGCTTTGTGATCTCCTGCGACTTCATGAGCTGATTACATACCCTTCTTGGTTCACGCACGGCGGCGTGAGCGTTTAATTCAGACAGCAGTTCCGGCGAACCGTTCCGGAAAGTCCGGACCGCTGGTTTAATTCTCGCGCGTTTTACGGCCGGTGGTTCAGCGCCGGGCCGCTTCCCGCGAGGGAGCGGCCGTGGCATCGACGCCAAGTGCACTGCGGAGATCGGTCTCACGCTCGTGCATGCCGGACCGGACCGCGTCCGCGAAGTCGTAGAAGCCGTCCGCCAGCCGGCCTACCGCCCGGTTGAGGCCTTCGGGTCCCAGGTTGGACTGGGCTTCGCTGACCTTTCGGAATGCGATGACTCCGATCGCTACGCCGATTCCCATCCAGACAAGTCGTTTCATATCAGTTTCTCCGGGTGCTCTAGCGGCTGCGCCGGCCGGCGGCGGCTGGCTTCTTGCGGGAGGCGAGGGCAGTGCGCACGCCGTAACTGAAGGCGGCTACCTTGATCAGGGGTGAACCCACGGTGGCAGCCACGAGTGAGGACAGCGCGGAGAGGTTAGCTGAAGCATCGGAAACGTTGGAGGCGATGCCATCCACTTTCTTCAGCTGCTGGTTGGTGGTTGACACCGTGGCAGTGACCTCGTCCATCAGGGGCGTGGCGCCGTCGCTGATGGAGCGGATGGAAGTCCTGATTTCATCAAACACACTGCCGAGCTTCAGGATGGGCACAGCGAGCAGCAGCACCAGGAGCGCAAACACTCCGGCCGCGATCAGGCCGGCAATATCGCCACCAGACATAGACGTTCATCTCCTTGAAACTGACGTGGATCCGTAACCTCCGCGCACGCTGCCTTGATGCGTTCCGCAGATGTCCCCCAAGTACCTTACATACAAAGAAGCCCGTGGCGCTTGCCACGGGCTTCCTTGGATACGCTGCCGGTATTTAGCGCGCGTAGAATTCGACGACGAGCTGCTCTTCGCAGGTCACGGGGACCTCGGAGCGCTTCGGGCGGCGAACCAGGCGGGCCTGCAGGGCGTCAAGCTTGACGTCCAGGTAGGCGGGAACCTGGGGCAGGACGTCGCGGTGCGCGCCGGCCGCGGCAACCTGAAGCGGAACCATGGTTTCGCTGCGGGTGTGGACGTGAACCAGCTGGCCCTCGCCGACGCGGAAGGACGGGCGGTCAACGCGGATGCCGTCAACCATGATGTGGCGGTGCACAACCAACTGGCGGGCCTGGGCGATGGTGCGGGCAAAGCCTGCACGCAGCACGAGGGCGTCAAGACGCATTTCGAGCAGTTCGATCAGGTTTTCACCGGTCAGGCCCTTGGTGCGGCGTGCTTCTTCGAAGGCACGGGTCATCTGGGCTTCGCGGATGCCGTACTGGGCGCGCAGACGCTGCTTTTCGCGCAGACGTACGGCGTAGTCGGAGTCCTGCTTCTTGCGGGCACGGCCATGCTCACCGGGGCCGTACGGGCGGCGCTCCATGTACTTGGCGGCCTTGGGGGTCAGAGCAATGCCGAGTGCACGCGAGAGGCGTGCTGTACGGCGAGCACGAGTGTTGTTAGCCACTTGTGTCCTTCCAATATCTGCGGTGTGTCAGTGTTACTGGCCTCCACGATGGAGAGCATCGGCCAACCGCTGCCTTTTGCTACTGGGCACAGGGCTACCCCGACAAACAGCAGAAATTACTGAAGGATGTTGGGGATTGCGTCCGTGCCTTGCCAGACAACGAACAATCTTAGCAGGATTCCCCGTGGTCCCGCATTTCAGCCGCCGCGGATGATCTTCCGGAGCCGTTCGAGGCGTACGGCAATGTCCCGCTCCGCGCCGTTGGCGGTGGGCTCGTAGTAGTCACGGCCCACAAGATCATCCGGCGGGTACTGCTGGCTTGCCACCGAGTGCGGCGAGTCGTGGGCGTACTTGTAGCCGAGGCCGTGCCCCAGCTGTTTGGATCCCGGGTAGTGCGCATCACGCAGGTGCGCCGGGATTCCGTTGCCCAGGCCCGCCCGGACGTCGGCAATTGCCTTGTTGATGCCCAGATAGGCGGCATTGGACTTCGGCGCGGTGGCCAGATGGACCACCGCCTCGGCCAGCACGATCCGCGCCTCCGGCATGCCGATCAGCTGGACCGCCTGGGCGGCGGCCACGGCAGTCTGCAATGCAGTGGGATCCGCCATGCCCACGTCCTCGGAGGCGGAGATGACAATGCGGCGGGCGATGAAGCGCGGGTCTTCCCCTGCCTCCAGCATCCTGGCCAGGTAGTGCAGGGACGCATCCACGTCGGAGCCCCGGACGGACTTGATGAAGGCGCTGGCGACGTCGTAGTGCTGATCCCCCGCCCGGTCATAGCGGACCGCTGCCACATCGAGCGCCCGCTCGGTGTGTTTCAGCTCAACAGTGACGGGAGCGTCCTCCGTGTCAACGTCATCCGCGTCGCCGAAAGCCACCCCCGCGGCCGCCTCCAACGCCGTCAGGGCCCGCCGGGCGTCACCGCCCGAGAGCCGGACCAGGTGGGCCAGCGCTTCCGCGCTCAGGGCGACTTTGCCGTTGAGCCCGCGCTCGTCAGCAACGGCCCGCTGCAGGAGCCCCTCAATGTCTGCCTCGGTCAGGGGCTTGAGTGTCAGCAGGAGGGATCTGGACAGCAGCGGCGAGACCACGGAAAAGGACGGGTTCTCGGTGGTGGCCGCCACCAGCACCACCCAGCGGTTCTCCACTCCGGGCAGCAGCGCGTCCTGCTGGGCCTTGTTGAACCGGTGGATCTCATCGAGGAAAAGAACCGTGGTGGTTTTGTAAAGGTCCCGGGCCGTCAGGGCGTCATCCATCACCCGCCGGACATCCTTGACTCCCGCGGTGATTGCGGACAGTTCCACAAACTTCCGCCCGGTCCCCTTGGCGATCACATGGGCAAGCGTGGTCTTTCCGGTGCCGGGCGGCCCCCAGAGAATCAGCGAACTCGGGCCTGCCGGGCCCACAGCGTCAGTGCCCGCAGCGAGTTGCCGCAGCGGCGAACCCTGGCCCAGCAGGTGCTGCTGCCCCACCACATCGTCCAGGGTGCGGGGCCGCATGCGGACCGCCAACGGGCTGCGGGGCGATGCGTTCCGGCGGGCCGTGCTTCCGCCGGCCGGCGGCGGGCCGTCGCCGTCGTCGTCGTCATTGCCTGGCCCTTGGCCGAAGAGATCATCCACATAGATAGGCTACTTCTAGTTCGCCCAACGTTTTCCGCGTCCGGACGTCCGTCAATTCCCAGTCCATCACCAGGGGTCCAGCAATGACCGCACACGCTGCAGCCGGCAACGGACGTCCGGCGTCCGTCCGGACGGCCTACGTTCCGGGACCCCGGCTGACGGGCTGGGCGGAGCGGTTCAGCGCGGCGCACGGCGGCTTTGAGGTAAGAGAGGACGACGACGGCGTGCGGCTCGAGGCAGCCGACGGCGCCAGTGCGCTCCTTCAGGCGCCATGGCCGGCGGATGGACGCCCGGGGCGCGGGAGCGGTGCATTGGAGAGACTTGCAGCCCTTGCCTCCCAGCCGCGCCGGGTTGGACTTGTGCTGGTCCGGCGGGGAGGTTACGGGATCGGGGTAGCCAGTGAGGGCCTGATCGTGGCGTCCAAGGTGGGCTCCAAGTACGTGCAGTCGAAGACGGCTGCCGGCGGCCAGTCGCAGCAGCGGTTTGCCCGCCGCCGCGCCAATCAGGCCGATGCCTTGTTGCAGGCCGTGGCCGGGCAGGCCCGGCTGGTGTTCAGCGGCCAGTCGTTCGAATACGTTGTACCGGGCGGGGACCGCACCCTGGTTGACCTCGTCCTGGAAGACCCGCTCCTGAAGGACTATGCACTCCTCCCGCGGCTCGCGTACCTGGACGTGCCGGACCCGAAGTCGGCGGTGCTACGGAAGGCGGCCGTAGATGCCTGCGCCATCCGGATCCAGGTAACTGACCCTGGCTGACTTGTTTCTTACGGCCTGTTTCTCAGGTGAGCGTCCAGGAGCGCTTGGACAGCCCGAACCAGAATCCGTCGATTGCCGTCCTGGCCTCCAGGGTTCCGGACCCGTAGGCGGCGCCGAGCGCCACATACAGCGGAGCCCAGTGCTCGCTGCGCGGGTGCGCTTCCCGTGCCGCCGGGGCCTTTTGCAGGAAATCCAGGATGGAGTCGACGTCCCCGCGGGCCATGGCTTCTTCGGCCCACTGGTCGAATTCGCTGGAGGCTGCCGGCGGGGTGCTGTCCGGACCTCCGGCGGGGTTAAACCAGCGCAGGTTATGCGTGGTGAACCCTGAACCGACGATCATTGTGCCGCGGTCGCGCAGCGGTGCCAGGGACATGCCGAGGTTGAACAGGCCCTGCGGATCGAGCGTGGGCATCGACATCTGGACAACCGGCACGTCAGCTTCCGGGAACATCTCTTTCAGCGGCACGTACGCTCCGTGGTCCAGTCCCCTTCTCTCGTCACGCTCGACGTGGTGGCCGTGTCCTGCCACCAGCCGGCCCACCTCCGCTGCGAGCTCAGGCGCCTGCGGGGCGTCGTACGTAACCTCGTAGTACTTCTGGGCGAAGCCGCCGAAGTCGTACACCAGGCCGGGGTCACGCTGCGTGGCGCTGAGCGTGACGGGTGCGTTTTCCCAGTGCGCGGACACCATCAGGATGTCCTTGGGCTTGCTGAACGTGCCGGACCAGTCATGCAACTGGCGGGTCCACGTGGCGTCGTCAGCAAGCGGCGGCGCGCCATGGCTGAGGAAGAGTACGGGAGGGAGGCCTGGTGTCTGCGTCATGGGAATATCATAGCCCATTTTGATTGAAGCTTCAACTACTTCAGTGATACCGTTCGTCAGCCTCGGGAAGTTATCCACAACCGGGCGTCCGGCGCCAGCGCCGCCCATGGTTCTTGCCTAGACTCCCCAGCAGGGGCCGTTTACGTGGCCCGAACCAAGCCGGGGGAAGACATGACCTTGAAAATGAGACTGACGGCTGCCGTGGCAGCGCTGGCACTGCTTTGCACCGGCTGTACCGACGGCAGCTGGCTGGACCGGACCCGGCTCTCGTTCCACACAGAAGGAATCGACACCGCCCTGGCGAATGAAGACCGCACAGGAAATTCGCTGACGGCAATGACGAGCCGCGGGCAGGAAGTCCTCGCCGTCCTTGACATCACCACGTCAACCCACAGCGGTCACCGCGCCGCCTACTCCCCGGACAATGGCGCTTCCTGGCTGCCGGTACTGTTTGACGGCAACGAGGATCCGGGCATGGCACTTGCCGGCATGCCCACCTCCCGCGAGGGGCAATGGCTCCTGCTGGGGCACCGTCATGGCGAGGTTTTCGCCTTCACCAGCATCAACGGGAGGGACTTCCGCCTCCAACCCGAAGCAATTCTTGACACCACCGCCACAAGCCTGAGCGCGATCGTTGGCACGGCCCAGGGCTGGCTCCTCGCCACCACGCCCCACAGCGGGTCCGCGAGTACGGCCGTGACGCTGTACCAGAGCACAGACGGGTCAGCGTGGACCGCTCGGGATGGGACCGCGGCGGGGCTGCCCGCGGCGGACAGCACCTTCCACCCGTTGAGCATGGCCGCCGGGCCAGCCGCTGTGCTGCTGGTGGGACAGGAAGTCCATCCCAGCCGCCCGCCGTATGCCCGGGCGTTCTCCTCCACCGACGGTGGGAACAGCTGGGTGGACACAAGTCCGGACAGCTCGGGCGTCGGCCCGCTCGGTAATGGCCTATGGACTGCCGCGTGGTCGGGTACAGAGTTCAGGGTGACAGGGCATGCGTGGCCTGCAGACCGTGTTCGCAAGGACTTCCCGGTGGGCATGGCCGGCAGTTGGACCCCGGGAGGAGCATGGCAACTGGGCGCAGACCCTTCGTGGAGCAGCCAGACGCAGGGGTTTCCCCGGCAGTCCGGCGTCGCCTACGGTCCTGCGGGAGCGATCGCCACCCAAAGGGCCGGCGGGGTGAGCGTCGATCTGCCCAAGGTACTTCTGCAGCAGGCCGGGCAGCCCTGGTCCGAACTGCAGCTGCCTGCGCCCGCCGCGGGCGGGCTCCGCCTCTATTCCGGCGTGACTGCCGTGAACGACGGCTTCCTGGTGGCCGGCAGCGACTCCCGGCATGGAAACGACCAGGTCCTGCTCTGGCACGTGGACGCCGGTGGAGTCATCACCGGCCGCCATGGAGCCCTGGAGGCCGCGGCTCCGCTGCTCGCTGGCGGGCGGGACCCGCATATCACCGGATTCAGCAGCAGCGGTGGCAAATCGTTGGCCTTCGGATCGGTCGGTTCCCAACCAACCATCTGGGAGCTGGAGGGCGAACGGGACTTCAGCAACTACTCTGCCCTGGTCAGTGACGACGACCAGACGCTGGACACCCTGACGGCCGGGCCCCGCGGTCTGATGCTGTTGGGCAGCAGCAGGACACCGAACAGCCACCTGCCGGCTATCTGGTCGCGGCCCGGGGGCGGGGCGTGGTCGGAATATACCGGCAACATCTTCGGCGCAGGCCCTGAAAATGGTGCATCTCCGGTGAAGGCGTTGCTGCCTTCCAGTCATGGCTTCCTCGCTGCCGGCTGGTTCCATGCCGATGGTGCCGACCATGCGGGAATCGCGGTCTCCGAGGACGGCACCACGTGGAGCCATGTCCAGGGCAGCGGCCTTCGAGGCAGTCCATCGATGGGACGCTACATCGGTTCGTTGGCGGAGACCCCGGGCGGAGCCGTACTGGCCGGCGGGTCCGTCGAGGAGGAGAAGGTGCGGACGGCATCAGTTTGGGTTTCCTCTGACGCCCGGACGTGGACGCCGGTACCGCTCCCCCACGCTGAGGGCTACACGGACGCCCGTGTCATGTCGCTCACGGCGGGGCCGCTGCGGACGGTCGCCCTGGTACAACACAGCTCCATGGGAAAACCTGACCGCTATTCGACGTTCTCCAGTGCGGACGACGGGTTGACCTGGGAGCCCGGAACGGACCTGGAGGCTCCGTCGCCTGACCAGGACGTTGCCTTCCCCCGGATCGCTGTCAACGGCGATGGGTTTGTGCTGGTGGCAGCCCAGGGCCTGCCACGGCGTCACACGCCGGTTCTGATGGTGAGCGCCGACGGTCGGCAGTTCGCGGGAGCGCCCCTGGACCACAGGGCCCTCGAACAGGAGGACCTCAGTGTTTCCGCCGTCGGGATCGCCGGGAAGAGGCTCATGATCGCCGGCACCGCCGGGCCTGCGGACCGGCGGGAAGCCTTCGGAATAAGCATTGACGTTCCCGAACCCTGAGGTGCCGGTGGTTTTGCTCTCAGTCGGGGGCCTGGGCACTCAACAGCCGGTCAGGTGCCTCTTGGGGCGTTCCTGCCGGTAGAGGTAGCGGCCGGCTTCGCGGAAGCCGGCTGCCGCGTAGAGTGCCTGCGCCCCGTGGTTCTGGGCGGTGACGAGCAGCCACAACCGGCCGGTCCCGGCTGCGGCTCCCGCAGCGGACAAAGCCGCCAGCACCCGTCGGGCATGGCCGAGACGGCGAAGATCAGGTCGCGTTGCCATGCAGTAAACGCCGCCGGCACCGCTTTCACCGTCAGGAACCGCGAGCCGGCCGACGGCGGCGGGAACGCCGTCGTCGTCCCTCACCAGCGCATACAGTGCCGGGCAGCCCCTCAAAATGGTGCGGGCTGACTCCCGCTCGGCCGCACCGCCCCGGCCATCAACGCTCCACCAGAGCTGCAGCCATTCTTCAGACGGCGTCACGGACATTTCGACGCCGGATGGCATGTCTTCCGGGCTGCCCGCGCCGGCAGAATCACGGGTCATAATCAGGGTTTCGGACTGCCGCGTGAAGCCCTGCTCGTCCAGGAGCGAATTCAAGGCAGCTGAACGCTGATCTGCGAACACCTGGAAGATCAGCGGAAGCCGACGTGCCCGGTACCACCGCCGGGCCTCCCGCAAGGCACCCAGCTGATGGTGCGGGTCACTGCCGGGATCCCGGGCCCATACCGAGTTGGCGCGCTGGGTCACGCCGGCCGCCGCGCGAAGCACCCATCCCGCTGATTCGGCGCGGTCCGTGGCGGGCCAGGCAGCGTCCATCAGGACCTCAAGCTCCGCCAGGGCTGGACCGGTCACGGCGTACTACCTTTCCGATGCAGAAGGCTCCCCGGTTTCCAGGGGAGCCTTCTGACTGCGCAGTTCAGGACTAGTCGCCCTTCCTGGGCTCTTCAGTTTTGGTTTGGGGCTTGAAGTCGACGCCGGCTTCCTTGCGCTGCTGGGCCGTGATGGGGGCGGGGGCCTGGGTCAGCGGGTCATAGCCGTTGCCGGTCTTCGGGAAGGCAATGACGTCGCGGATGGACTCGACACCTGCAAGCAGCGCCACCACACGGTCCCAGCCGAACGCGATGCCGCCATGCGGAGGGGCGCCGAACTTGAAGCCCTCCAGCAGGAAGCCGAACTTGGTCTGGGCATCCGCCCGGTCCAGGCCCATCAGTTCAAAGACGCGTTCCTGGACGTCGCGCTCGTGGATACGGATGGAACCGCCGCCGATTTCGTTGCCGTTGCAGACGATGTCGTAGGCGTAGGAGAGTGCTGATTCCGGGTCCTGATCGAACGTGTCCATGAACTCGGGCTTGGGCGAGGTGAAGGCGTGGTGGACTGCGGTCCATGTGCCTGCACCGACAGCCACATCGCCGGAAGCCACCGCGGCGGCGGCCGGTTCGAACATGGGTGCGTCAACCACCCAGCAGAAGGCCCAGGCGCCGGGATCGATCAGGCCGGTGCGGTGGCCGATCTCCACGCGGGCAGCACCCAGCAGGGCCCGCGCGGCGGATTTCTCGCCGGCGGCAAAGAAGATGCAGTCGCCGGGCTTGGCGCCCACGGCGTCGGCCAGGCCGGAACGTTCCGTGTCAGTCAGGTTCTTGGCAACCGGACCGGCCAGTTCGCCGTCTTCCTTGAAGAGAACGTATGCCAGGCCCTTGTGCCCGCGCTGCTTGGCGAATTCCTGCCAGCCGTCCAGGGTCCGGCGCGGCTGGGAAGCACCGCCGGGCATCACCACGGCACCCACATACGGGGCCTTGAAGACGCCGAAGTTGGTGTCCTTGAAGAACTCTGTCAGCTCGGTCAGCTCAACGCCGAACCGGAGGTCCGGCTTGTCCGAGCCGTAGCGCGCCATGGCGTCCGCGTAGGTGATGCGCTGGATGGGCGTGGGGATTTCCACGTCGATCAGCTTCCACAGGGCTTTGACGATGTTTTCACCCAGGGCGATGATGTCGTCCTGGTCCACAAAGCTGGCTTCGATGTCCAGCTGGGTGAATTCCGGCTGGCGGTCGGCGCGGAAATCCTCATCGCGGTAGCAGCGCGCGATCTGGTAGTACTTCTCAAAGCCGCCAACCTGCAGGAGCTGCTTGAAGAGCTGCGGGGACTGCGGCAGTGCGTACCAGGAGCCCGGCGCCAAGCGTGCGGGAACAACGAAGTCGCGGGCGCCTTCCGGCGTCGAACGCGTCAGCGTGGGCGTCTCGATCTCGACGTAACCGTCCTGGTGGAGCAGTTCGCGGGCAATCCGGTTGGCCTCAGAGCGCAGCCGGAGGTTGCGGGAGGGGCCGGGGCGACGCAGGTCAAGGTAGCGGTGCTTCAGCCGGGCTTCCTCGCCTACTTCAACGTGCTCGTCAATCTGGAACGGCAGCGGATCCGAGGTGTTGAGGATGACCACCTTATCCGCCATGACTTCGATCTGGCCGGTTGCCAGGGCTGGGTTTTCGTTGCCCTCGGGCCGTTTGGAAACGGTGCCGGTGATCTGGAGGACGTACTCGTTGCGCAGGCCGTGGAAGACTTCCTCTTCACGGACCACCACCTGGGCCACACCGGAGGCATCGCGCAGGTCCACGAATGCGACACCACCGTGATCTCGGCGGCGGCCTACCCAGCCGGCCAGGGTTACGGTTTGTCCAATGTGCTCGGAGCGAAGGGATCCGAGGTCATGTGTGCGCAGCACAGCACGCCTTTCTGAAAGAGACAGCAGGAAAACAAGAACTAAAAGTGCTTAGGATCGTTCCGGGAACAATCCCGTCTGAGTTTACCTGTTGGAAAGGCGCACCTACCCCAATGTCACCGCACCAGCAGCTTCAACGGAGGCTGGGCGCAGTTGACGCCACAGCCATCGGACTCGGATCCATGCTGGGGGCGGGCGTCTTTGTGGTCTTTGCCCCGGCAGCGGGCCTCGCCGGAGACTTCCTGGTCCTCGCGGTTCTCCTGGCCGGTGCGGTGGCGTACTGCAACGCGGTTGCCTCGGCCGCCCTGGCCGCCAGGTATCCGGCCAGCGGAGGCACGTACGTCTACGGCCGGAAGCGGCTGGGCGAGTGGCCCGGGTTCCTCGCCGGCTGGGGGTTCGTTACCGGCAAGACGGCCTCCTGCGCGGCCATGGCGCTGACGTTCGGATACTACGTGGCACCGCCCTACGCTGTGCCGATCGCCATCGCAGCTGTTGTGGCGTTGACAGCGGTCAACCTGTTCGGCATCACCCGCACCGCGCTCCTGACCAAAATCCTGCTGGGGATTGTGGTGGCAACCCTTGCGTTTGTTGCCGCTGCCGCCATCCTCGGGCCGCATCCGGCCGGAGCGGGGGCCGGCCCTGCCACGGCCGGTGGGATCGGGGGCGTGCTGCCGGCCGCCGGCCTGATGTTCTTTGCCTTCGCAGGCTACGCCCGGATCGCCACCCTGGGCGAAGAGGTCAGGGATCCCGCGAAGACCATTCCCCGGGCCATCCTCGCCGCCTTGGCCGGCGCCTTCGTCATTTATCTCGCCATGGCATTGCTCCTGCTCAACCATCTCCCCGACGGCCGGCTCGCGGCGTCCATGGCTCCCCTGCTGGAGGCCGTGGTCAACTCCCGGCTCGGGGCCGGGGCTCCGCTGGTTCAGGCCGGTGCGGCCGCAGCCTGCCTCGGGGCGCTACTGGCGCTCATCACCGGCATTGGAAGGACGGCCCTGGCGATGGCCAGGGAACGTGATCTGCCGGGCCCGCTGGCCCGGGTCGGCGGCAAGCACACCGTTCCGTATGTCGCGGAACTGTCCGTGGCCGCCGCCGTCGTGCTTCTGCTGCTGACCACCGATGTGATGACGGTGGTGGGTTTCTCGAGCTTCGGCGTGCTGATCTACTACGCGGTGGCCAATGCCGCGGCCTACACGCTCGAGGAGCACCCGGCCCACGCCCCCAGATGGCTCAACGTGGTGGGCTTCTTCAGCTGCCTGCTCCTGGCCTTCACCCTGCCGCCGGCGTCAGTCGTGGGGATGGCAGCCGTCCTGGCAGTCGGAGCAGCAGGCAGGTTCCTGGTGCTCAGGTTCCGCCGTCAGGCTGCGTCAGGCACGGGCTAGGATGCGTCAGGCCGGCTGGGCTGCTGCCGTTGCCTTCTCAACGGTGGTGACCTGAACGGTGAGATCTTCCGACGGCGGTGCCCAGATTTCCGGAAAGGCAACCACTTGCTCGCCGGACCGGATGTCCTTGACCTGGTGGTTGCCGTCGTCGTCCGTGAACCAGACAAACGGAATGCCGCGGCGGTCAGCGAACTTGATCTGCTTGCCGAACTTCTCGGCCTTCGCCGCAACCTCGGTGGCAATGCCGCGGCTGCGAAGCTGGGCAGCAACATCCTGCGCGGCACCCCAGCTGTCGTCATTGGTGAGCGCCACGAGCACCACGGTGGGGACGGCGCGGGAAGCCTTGGCGAGGTCCTGGCTGAGGATCCGTGAGACCAGCCGGGTGACGCCGATGGACAGGCCGACGCCGGGGAACTTGCGGTTGCCCTTCGAAGCCAGGGCGTCATACCGGCCACCCGAGCAGATGGAACCGAGCTGCTCATGGCCAACCAGGACGGTCTCCACCACGGTGCCGGTGTAATAGTCCAGGCCGCGGGCAATGCTGAGATCGGCAATCACCTTGCCGGGTGCGCGCTGCACTGCCGCATCGATGACCTGTTCGAGTTCGTTGAGGCCTTCCTCGAGCAGGTCGTTACTGACGCCCAGTGCCCGGACCTCGGCCACAAAGGAGGTGTCTTCGGTGCGGATGGCTGCCAGTTTCAAAGCCAGCTGCGCTTGGTCATCCGACGCGCCGAGTTCTGATTTCAGCAGCTCAGCGACCTTGGCAGGGCCGATCTTTTCCAGCTTGTCGATGCTGCGCAGCACGCCGGCGGTGTCGTCCAGGCCGATTCCGCGGTAGAAACCCTCGGCCAGTTTCCGGTTATTGATGCGGAGGCGGAAGTCCGGGATGGGAAGGGCGCTGAGCGCTTCTGCGATAACCAGGGCAATTTCCACGTCATAGCGGAAGGGCAGTTCTCCATCGCCAACAACGTCGATGTCCGCCTGCGTGAATTCCCGGGCGCGTCCTTCCTGCGGGCGTTCTCCACGCCAGACCTTCTGGATCTGGTACCGCCGGAACGGGAAGGCAAGGTATCCGGCGTTTTCCACCACGTAACGCGCAAAGGGCACCGTCAGGTCGAAGTGGAGCGCGAGGGCGTGCGGATCGGCTTTGCCGCCCTTCACCGGCTCCTCATCCTCCTGAAGGCGGCTGAGTCCGTACACTTCCTTATCGATCTCGCCCTTGCGCAGCAGCTGTCCCACCGTCTCCACGGCCCGGGTCTCAATGGAACCGAACCCGTGAAGTTCGAATACCTTGCGGAGCGTATCCAGCACATGCAGCTCCACCAGCCGCTCCTCGGGAAGCCACTCGGGGAATCCGGACAAGGAGGCTGTGCGTGCCATGGTGGAAATTCTCCTCTTACTCAGGGTGACCGCTACTTGCCCGCCAAATCCCCCCGAAACGGGCCAGGAACGGCTGCAGTCCAGTCAGTCATGCATAAACTTATGTGCGGCAGTCAGTTTATGCGCCATCCGCCTGCATCTCTAATGCGGCGGACGGCGCCCCGAAGGCTGCCCCACAGCAACCGTGTCCCGGTTCTTCAACCGGCCAGGCACGGCCCGACACACAGGAGGATCCTTGGCGGCGAGTTCACGCGGTGCCCGCGAAGCCAAACGGCGCATCCAGCAGATGGAGGCGAAGCGCGAGTTGCGGCGTGACCAGGAGTCCCGGCGCAAGCGGGACAACCTCATCGCCGCCGGTGCCGGGACCGCCGCTGTGGTGCTCGCCGTCGTACTTCAACTCACTGCCTTCGCAGGGAACCCCACCGAGGATGAATTCGCGGCGATGGAAGCCGGACTGACGAGCCCGTCCGCGTCCCCCGCTCCGTCCGCGACGCCGTCCGCTCAGGCCACGAACGGACCCAACATTCCAGCGGCGGACACAGCTGCCGGCAAGGTGTTCACCGGCGAAATGACCCTCAACGGAAACGCGCTGGGCCTGGAGATCGACGGCACCAAGGCACCGCAGGCCGCCGCGGTTCTCAAAACACTGGCGGACGAGGGTTCCTACAACGGGAGTGCCTGCCACCGCCTGACCACCGGCGAGACCTTCAGCCTCCTGCAGTGCGGCGGGGCCACCGCGGCCGCCGATCCCGGCTACACCTGGGGCCCCTTGGAGAACACGCCGGCTGACAACACCTATCCGGCCGGGACCATCGCCATCGCCCGCTCACAGGACAACGCCTACGGGAACGGCAAGCAGTTCTTCGTTGTCTATAAAGACACTGTGATTCCGGCGGACTCCGCCGGTGGCTATACGGTGGTGGGCAAGGTGACCTCCGGACTGGAGGCGGTGACCAACATTGCTTCCGCCGGCATTGCCCCGGGTTCCAACGCGACGGACGGCGCACCTGCGCAGCCCGTCACGATAGACTCGTTTTCTCTGAAGTAGGAAGCCCGGCCTTGATGGCTGCGGTGCAGTACGTGAGTATTTCCCTCCAAGCGAAAGACTTTTAGCGGTGACAGACAGTCAGAAATCCGACGAAACAGCAGCAGACCTGACCGAAGCAACGGCCCCCGTTGTTGACCAGGCAGCAGCTGACCCGGCCACGGTTGAAGAAACTGTGGAACAAGAGCGCGCAGTCCAGGAACCCGTAGCTGAAGCAGGCACGGCCACACCGGCCCCGGTTGACGAGGCCAGTGCCGATCACGACCAGGCCACGCCTGCAGTTGTTGAAGAGGCCACAGCCCTGGACCGCGCGGAGGCCCAGGGCAGCGTGGAGGCCCCCGCCCAGGTTGAAGAGCCCGGGGCCATCAGTGCTCCGGCGGCGGAAAGCCCTGCGGAGGAGGCTGCAGCTCCGGCTGTTCCTTCGCCCGCGCCTGCAGCCGTTCCTGCCCCTGCACCGCGTCCCGCACCGTCACCGGCGGCGTTCGCGGCCCGGCCCAAGCCGGCAGCGGCAGCTCCCGCCGCCGCACCTGCGCCGGTCGCATCCGCCACGTCGCTGGCCGAAGCTGCCCGCTGGGGCCGCGTCGAAGGCGATGGTCACGTCTTTCTGACCCTCGACGGCGAAGAGCACCCGGTAGGCCAGTACCCCGACGTCAGCAATGACGAAGCCCTGGGATATTTCGCACGGAAGTATGACGACATCGTCGCCCAGATCGTGCTCCTTGAGCAGCGCGTCAGTTCCAAGGCGCCGAGCACGGACATGCAGAAAACGGTCACCCACCTGCGTGAGCAGCTGGCCGAGCGGAACATGGTGGGAGACCTCCGCGCCGCCGAAGCCCGCCTGGATGCCCTTTCCGGGCAGATTTCGGAGCTCGAAAAGTCCGAGAAGGCAGAGCACGACGCCGTCCGCGCCGCCGAGCTCGCCGCCCGGGAGTCAATCGTGGCAGAGGCCGAGGAGATCTCCGGCCAGGATCCCGCGCAGATCCAGTGGAAGACCTCCAGCGCCCGGATGAACGAGCTGTTTGAAAGCTGGAAGACCGCCCAGAAGAGCGGCGTCCGGCTGGGCCGCAGCAACGAGGACGCGTTGTGGAAGCGGTTCCGTGCCGCCCGCACTGTCTTTGACCGCCACCGCCGGGCGTACTTCTCCCAGCTGGACAGCACCAACTCGGCCGCCAAGACGGCCAAGGAGAAGCTCATCTCAGAGGCGGAGGCACTGTCCTCCTCCACGGACTGGGGTTTCGCAGCAGGTGAGTACCGCCGCCTGATGGATGAGTGGAAGGCCTCACCCCGGGCCAGCCGCAAGGACGACGACGCCCTGTGGGCGCGTTTCCGTGCCGCCCAGGATGTCTTCTTCACGAACCGGCAGGCAGCCAACGAAGAGATCGACCAGGAATATGCGGCCAACCTCACGGTGAAGGAAGCCCTCCTGGTCGAAGCCAGCGCCATCCTGCCCGTCAGGGATCTGGCCGCCGCCAAGAAGGCACTCCAGTCCGTCCGTGACCGTTGGGAAGAAGCCGGCAAGGTCCCCCGTGCCGACATGGGACGGATCGAAGCCGGACTCCGCAAGGTGGAGGACGCCGTCCGCCACGCAGAAGAGGAAAACTGGCAGCGCTCCAACCCCGAGACGAAGGCGCGCACCAACAGCGCCCTCTCCCAGCTGGAGGCCGCTATCGCGGGCCTGCAGGACGATCTGGCCAAGGCTGAAAAGCTGGGCGATCAGCGGAAGATCAAGTCCGCCAAGGAAGCCCTCGAGGCACGGCAGGCCTGGCTCGACCAGATCCAGCGGTCCGCCAGCGAACTGTCCTAGCACCAGCCGCCACGCGGTCCAGGCCCGGCTCCGGTTATCCACATAACCGGCGCCGGGCCTGTGCGGTTAACGGGCAGGCGCGGCAGGATGGACGGATGGCCACACCGTCACCGCCGCAATACCCCGAGCTGTACTCACCGGGGCGTCCGTTCGCTTGGCCGGAGCTTCAATCGCTGGCGGCGGACGGTATCCTGACCCAGTTCCACCAGCACGGCTTCACGCTGCCCGAAGCACCGGCTTCACCCCAACTGCGCGCCCGGGCAGCAGCGAATGCCGTTCCCGCGGCGGTACGGCAACGGGTGGTGGCCGGGCGGATGACGGCGGCCTGGATCTACGGCTGCGCGGCGGAACCGGACAAACTGGCGCTGCTGGTGGATGCGAAACGGCGGATTTCAGGCCTTCGGAACACCCGGGGCTGCACTCTCCACGAGGTCAGGCTCGGCCCTTTTGACGTCGTCAGCATGGGCGGACTCATGGTCTCCAGCCCGCTCCGCACTGCTCTGGACATTGCCCTGCACGTGGAGGCGCACCGCGCCCTCCCGGCCCTGACGGGACTGCTGGCGCGGCCGGAAAAGGACGTCCGCCTCCGCCTGCTGGTCCTGGCGATCGAAGCCACCCCCAGGGTCCCCCACAAGAAAGCCGCCCTGGAAAAGCTGGCCCTGCTAGCTCCGGCGCTTGTTGCCCGTGGTCCGGTAGACGTCGAAGACGCCATCGATCCGCCGGACTGCACTGAGGACGTGACTGAGGTACTTGGGGTCCCCCATCTCAAAGGCGAACCTTGAGATGGCCACCCGGTCGCTGGAGGTGTTCACGCTGGCGGCCAGGATGTTCACGTGGTTCTCGGACAGCACCCTCGTGACGTCGGACAACAGGGACTTCCGGTCCAAGGCCTCCACCTGGATCTCCACCAGGAAGACACTGGACTGGGTGGGTGCCCAGTCGACGTCCACAATCCTGTCCGGCTGGTCCTTCAGGTCTGAGATGTTGGTGCAGTCGGTCCGGTGCACGGACACGCCGGAGCCGCGCGTGACGAACCCCAGGATCGGGTCCGGCGGCACAGGCGTACAGCAGCGGGCCAGCTTCACCCAGACGTCGCCAACGCCGCGCACCACCACACCGGAATCGGAGAACTTGGTCTTCGCCACATGGGTGGGGATGCTGACTTCGCTGACGTCTTCGTCGGTGCTTTCGCTGCCGCCGAGGCTTTCGACCAGCTTCTCCATGACGGATTGGGCCGACGTATGCCCGTCACCCACCCCGGCGTAGAGCCCGGAGATGTCCACGTACTTGAAGTCGGCAGCCACCGCGGCCAGGGCCTCGTGGGTCATGAGCCGCTGCAGGGGCAGGTTCTGCTTCCGCATGGCGCGGGTCAGCAGTTCCTTGCCCCGGTCAATTGCTTCCTCGCGCCGTTCCTTGCTGAACCACTGCCGGATCTTGTTCCGCGCGCGGGCGCTCTTGACGAAGTGCTGCCAGTCCTGGCTGGGGCCGGCGCCTTCGGCCTTGGATGTGAAGATCTCCACCCAGTCGCCGTGGTTGAGCTCGCTGTTGAGCGGAACCAGCTTGCCGTTGACCCGGGCCCCGATGGTCCGGTGCCCCACCTCCGTGTGGACGGCGTAGGCGAAGTCCACCGGCGTTGATCCGGCCGGCAGGGCCATGACTTCGCCCTTGGGTGTAAACACAAAGACTTCGCGGGCGTTGATCTCGAACCGCAGCGAATCGAGGAACTCACCGGGATCGGAGGTTTCCTGCTGCCAGTCCACCAGGGACCTGAGCCAGCCCATGTCGCCGTCGCGCGGACTGCCGGGGCCAACTGCCGTGCGGTTGGGCTGGTCTTTGTACTTCCAGTGCGCGGCCACACCGTACTCGGCGCGGCGGTGCATTTCGTGGGTCCTGATCTGGATTTCCACCGGTTTGCCGCCCGGGCCGATCACCGTGGTGTGCAGTGACTGGTACATATTGAACTTCGGCATGGCGATGTAGTCCTTGAACCGCCCCGGCAGCGGGTTCCACCGCGAATGCATGGTGCCCAGGGCCGCGTAACAGTCGCGGACGGAGTCCACCAGGACCCTTACGCCCATGAGGTCATTGATGTCGTCGAAGTCTTTGTCCCGGACCACCATCTTCTGGTAGATCGAGTAGTAGTGCTTGGGCCTGCCGGTGATGGTGGCTTTGATCTTGGCGGCACGCAAATCTTCGGTGATCTGGTCCCGGATGACGCTGAGGCTTTTTTCCCGCTCCGGGGTGCGGTCCCCCACCATCCGCACGATTTCCTCGTAGACCTTCGGGTAGAGGGCTGCGAAGGACAGGTCCTCCAGCTCCCACTTGATGGTGTTCATACCCAGCCGGTGGGCCAGGGGTGCAAAGATCTCGAGGGTTTCGCGGGCCTTCCTGGCCGACGACTCCGCGGAAACGAACCGCCAGGTCCGTGCGTTGTGGAGCCGGTCCGCGAGCTTGATCATGAGGACACGGATGTCCTTGGCCATGGCCACCACCATCTTGCGGACCGTCTCGGACTGCGCGGCTTCGCCGAAGCTGACTTTGTCCAGTTTGGTCACACCGTCCACCAGCATGGCCACCTCAGGACCGAAGTCCCGCTTCAGGTCCGCAAGGGTGTAGGAGGTGTCCTCGACGGTGTCGTGGAGCAGGGCGGCGGCAAGGGTGGTGCCGCTGAGGCCCAGTTCGGCAAGGATGGTGGCGACGGCCACGGGGTGGGTGATGTACGGATCCCCGCTCTTGCGCTTTTGCCCGCGGTGGCAGCGCTCGGCCACCTCGAAGGCGCGCTGGATGAGGTCGAAGTCTTCCTTGGGATTGTTGGCCCGGACAGTGCGGAGCAGGGGTTCAAGAATGGGTGAGTAGCTGGCGGCCGTGAACCCCGTCAGCCGGGCGAGGCGCGAGCGGGTGCGTTCGCGCCGGCCGGGGAACGTGGGGCGTGCGCCGGAGTTGTCCACCGGGACCACGGGCCCGGGGCGTGCGGAGGCAGCAAGCCCGGTCTGTGGCCCGTGGCCTGGATTCTCATCCCCGCCTGCCGCTGGCACCGACGCCGAACGCTCTTCCAATGAAGCACCCCTCACACCTGTTTAATTACCTCAGTCTATTCCCCGTCAGTTCACTTCTCTAACCGGCGCCTTAAAAGCGGAAAGGCCGGCCGGCGTCGGTATTCCGACGCCGGCCGGCCCTTTAATTGCGGGGTCAGGCCCCTGCGGGGGCTGGCGAAGCGTCCGTGCGGGCAGTGCCCTCGGCGCGCCGGTGCTCGACCCGTTTTGCGTGCTTCACGAGTTCAGGTTCGTTCTGCCGCAGCCACGCATACATCGGCGCCGCCACAAAGATCGTGGCAGCCGTTCCGATCAGGATTCCCACAAACAGTGCAAGGGAGAGGTCCCGGAGCGTTCCGGCGCCCAGGAGGCCGGCACCGATGAACAGGATGGCACCCACCGGGAGGATGGCAACCATCATGGTGTTGATGGAGCGGACCAGCGTCTGGTTCACGGCGAGGTTCACTTCCTCGGCGAAGGTGCGCCGCGTGGAGGCTGACAGATCCACCGTGTTTTCGCGGATCTTGTCGAACACCACGACGGTGTCGTACAGCGAATAGCTGAGCACGGTCAGGAAGCCGATAATCGCCGACGGAGTGACCTCAAAATCGCTGAGCGCATACACGCCGGCGGTTATGAACATGGTCACGGCCATGCCTGCAATGGCCGAAAGCGACATCTTCCAGGTCCGGAAGTAGAGCGCCATGAGGACGGCAGCGAGGAGGACGAAAACCACCAGGCCGATCAATGCCTGCTTGGTGACGTCAGCGCCCCAGGTCGGTCCAACGAACGTGGAGGTCACCTCGTTGTCCGTAACGCCGTAGGCGGAGGTCAGGCCCGCCTTGATCTTGAGAGTCTCATCTTCGGTGAGCTTGTCGGTCTGGATCCGCATGGTGCTGCCGGCCACGTTCGCCACGCGGGGAATGGCGCCAGGCACTACGTCCTGGACCGCCTTCTCCCCGGCGTTGGCATCGGTGGTCTTGACGTTGGACACCGTGAACTCGGAACCGCCGCGGAATTCGATGCCGAGGTTGAACCCACCTTTGGCCACAGGGATGAGGATGGACAAAGCCACCGCCACCGCCGCGATGATGAACCAGATTTTCTTGGCTCCCACAAAGTTGTAGGAGCGCTTGCCGGTGTAGAGCTCGTTGCCGAAATTGGCGAAGCTGCTGGACATTACTTGTTCTCCTTGGCTGCGCCCTTGGAGGAGCCGGTGAGCTGCTCCTGCTTTTCGGCGAGGCGGCGCTCGGCGATGGTCATCCGGCGTTCGGCCTCAGCCGCTGCGCCGGTGTTCTTGGTCCGAACCACGGCGGGCTTGGCCTCCGGCGTCCGGAGGCGCCCTGCCCCGCGGTAAAGCGGGACCACGCCGAGGCGCTTGGGGTCAAGGCCGGAGAAGGGATGGCCTTCGCCGAAGAACTTGGTCCGCGCCAGCAGCTGCAGCGTCGGGTGGGTGAACATAAAGACGACGATGAGGTCGGCGATGGCGGTCAGGCCCAGGGTGAAGGCGAAGCCACGGACGTTGCCTACGGCGACGAAGTAGAGCACCAGGGCGGCCAGCAGGTTCACGGCCTTGGAGGCCAGCACCGTGCGCTTGGCGCGCTTCCAGCCGTTTTCGACGGCGGAGACCAGGCCCCGGCCCTCCCGCAGTTCATCGCGGATACGTTCGAAGTAGACGATGAACGAGTCCGCGGTCTGGCCGATAGCCACGATGATGCCTGCGACGCCGGCGAGTGAGAGCCGGTAGTTTTCCGTCCACCCGAGGATGGCGATGGCGAGATACGTCAGGGCACCTGCCACCACCAGCGAGGCGATGGTGACCAGGCCCAAGGCGCGGTATTGGAAGAGCGAATACACCACCACGAGCAACAGGCCGATGACACCTGCCAGGAGACCCATGCGCAGCTGTTCGCCACCCAGGGTGGCCGAAATCTGCTGCTCGCTCTGGATCTCGAAGCTGATGGGGAGCGCACCGAACCGCAGTTGGTCGGACAGCGCCTTGGCCGTCTGCTCGGTGAAGTTACCGGTGATCTGGGGCCGGCCGTCGGTGATGACTGCCTGTGACCGCGGTGCGGAGATGACCTGATCGTCCAGGACAATGGCGAACTGGGCCTTGGGATCGTTGCCGGCCTCGCCGCCTGCGGCCACGTAGAACTCGTTCAGGCGCTGGGTGACGTCCTTGAACTTGGCGGTACCTTCGTCGTCAAACTGGATGTTGACGGCCCACTGGTTCGTGACGGCGCCCTGGGAGCCCTGCTGCAGCTGGAAGGAGGACGTGACAATGTTGCTGCCCTTGACCTCAACGGGACCCAGGATGTACTTCAGCGCCGGCGTGGTGGCAGTGGCAGGCTCGCAGGTGACCAGCGGCTTGGCGGGGTCGGAGCGTTCCTGCTTGTCCTGGGATGGGTTGTCACAGTCGAGGGTTTCGAACTGGCGGTAGAGCTCGGGCGTGATCCAGTTGGTGTCGCTGCTGTTGGCTGGTTCCGCGGCGGGCTTCGGCAGCTGGTCCTCAGGAGTGAGGGACTCTGCGGGCACGGCTGCGCCGGCACCGTTCAGGATGACCGGGCGGAAGTTCATATCGGCTGAGGCCTGGATCAGGGCCCGGGTGGCGGTGGAGGGCGTACCGGGAAGGCTGACCACAACGTTGCGGCCGGACTGCGTGCTGATTTCCGCCTCCGCAACACCGGAGCCGTCCACGCGCTGACGGATGATGGCCACGGCCTGGTTGAGCTGCTCTTCGTTGATGTCCGAACCGCCCTCGACCTTGGGCGCCAGGATCATCTGGGTGCCGCCTTCAAGGTCCAGTGCCAGCTTGGGTGCCCAGCTTGCCTGTCCGGCAACGGTGCCGCCGGCCAGGACGGCGGTCAGGACGGCGAGGATTACGCCGAGCCACACCAGGACCCGCAGGCCTGGTTTCTTAGGGCCAGTTCGTGCCATTGAAAGATCTTTCTCTTATTTACGGAAGAACCACCGCAGGGAGCTGATGCTCCCCCGGCGGCAATCCCCAAGCCGTAAAGGTATCGGTAGCGCGTGCCGTACGGCGCGGACTAGCTGTCCTTTTTGCCCTCGTCGTTGAGGCGCTTAAGGGTTTCGTCCGGCGTCTCGGCCGTGGGAGCGGTGCTGGCCGTGGCGGTCGGAGCAGCTGTGGCCGCGGGAGTGGCCGTAGCCGAAGAAGATCCGGCATCACCAACCGTCAGCGAGGAAGCATCGTCCGGAACAACCGTGGGCTCGTCCTCGGCAACGACGGCAGGCTCCACGATCTTGGTGACGGCCTGGCGGTGGACCGTGGCCAGGTTTCCGGGGGAAAGCTCCAGGACTACCTTGTTCTCGGCGTCATCCATGGAGACGATGCGGCCGAACAGCCCGAAGGTGGTCATGACCTCAACGCCCGGGGCGAACTGGGACTGAAGCTGCGCCTGCTGCTCTTTGGTCTTCTTGTTCCGGCGGAACATCATGAAGATAAAGATTCCGAGCATTGCGAACAAGACGATGTTCATTGGATCCACAGGGAAGATTCCGTTCTGTACTGGCGTATCGGGTGTTTGGCTGCGTCCGCTTTGTTCCACGTTGAAAGAAAATCGTGCCTGGCAGGCATCGGCTGGTCAGAGCCGCCGGCGGGAACAAAGACCCGAACGTGCCGGGTGTCATACCCAGTCTAAAGGGAAAAGCTGAAAGGACGGGCCTATTGGCTGTCCGGTGCCCATTCGTCGGCAGGCCCGCTGCTGTTTGGTTCGGCTTCGAACAGATCAAGCGGCTCCTGCGAAAAAACCCCGGCCGGGACGGCATAGCCCAAATGCGTCCACGCGGGAGCCATCGCGATGCGGCCCCGCGGCGTCCTGCCCAGGAGGCCCTCGCGTACCAGGAACGGTTCGGCCACCGTCTCCACGGTTTCGGTCTCCTCCCCCACCGCAATGGCCAGGGTTGACAGGCCCACTGGCCCCCCGCCGAACTTGGTGATCAGCGCTTCCAGGACCGCCCGGTCCAGCCGGTCCAGGCCGCGCTTGTCCACTTCATACATGTCCAGCGCCGCGGAAGCGGTGCGGGCGTCAATTTGCTCGATGCCGTGCACCAGGGCCCAGTCACGGACACGGCGGAGGAGCCGGTTGGCAATTCGGGGCGTACCACGCGAACGGCCGGCGATTTCGCTGAAGCCCGCGGAGTTCACTTTGAGATCCAGCAGCCCGGCGGACCGGCGGAGAACGAGCTCAAGCTCGGCCACGCTGTAGAACTCCAAATGCCCCGTGAACCCGAACCTGTCCCGCAACGGCCCGGGCAGCAGCCCGGCACGGGTGGTGGCACCCACCAGCGTGAAAGGCGGAAGATCCAGCGGAATGGCGGTGGCGCCGGCGCCCTTGCCCACCACGATGTCCACCCGGAAGTCTTCCATGGCCATGTAGAGCATTTCTTCGGCAGGGCGTGACATGCGGTGGATCTCGTCGAGGAAAAGAACCTCGCCCTCCGACAATGAGGACAGGATGGCGGCGAGGTCACCGGCGTGTTGGATGGCGGGGCCGCTGCTGATCCGCAGGGGCGCGTTCATCTCGGACGCCACAATCATGGCCAAGGTGGTTTTGCCGAGGCCCGGCGGGCCCGAGAAAAGCACGTGGTCGGCGCTGCGGCCGCGCATCCGCGACGCCTGCAGGACCAGCGAAAGCTGCTTCCGGACACGGTGCTGGCCTACAAAATCATCGAGGTTCTTGGGCCGGAGGGCGGCTTCAATGGCCCGGTCTTCGGGTTCCTCCACCGCCGCAACCACGGACGGCTCAGCCACGGCTGCCTACCCGGTTCCCTGCCCGCGCGCCGTCCTGACCCAGCCACCGGAGGGTTGTCCGCAGGATCTCCGCTACGTTGCCGCGGAAGGAAACCTCAGGATCATCCGCCAGTGCTTTGTCGATGCTGGCTGTTGCATCCTTTTCGGACCAGCCCAGGCTGGTCATGGCAGCAACCACCTGGGGCTTCCAGGCTGCCTCGGCCGGTGTGGCCGCGGTGGCAGCACCAGCGGTGCCGTGCGGCACCAGCTTGCCGGCAAGTTCCAGCACGATCCTGGCGCCAACCTTCGGTCCGATACCCGGAACCTTGGTGAATGTCTTGCTGTCGCCGGTGTGCGCGGCAACCCTGATGGCCTCCGGCTCGTGGACCGCCAGCACCGCGAGGGCGAGGCGGGGACCAACCCCGCTCACGCTGAGCAGGACATCGAAGACTTCACGTTCGTCGTCGGAGGCGAAGCCAAACAGAGTGAGGGAATCCTCCCGGACGATCAGTGAAGTGAAGAGTTTGCCCTCCTCGCCGGTGCGGAGTTTGCTCAGGGTCGCAGGCGTGGCGTTGACGCTCATGCCTGCGCCGTTGAGGTCGATGACGGCGGTGGAAAGACCTACGTGGGCTACGGTTCCGCGAAGGAAACTGATCAAGGCCGGGCTCCTGTGTAAACTGCCGGCACAGCCGACTATCCGAACATATCTACGAATACCCTAGCAAGGGCCGCCGCATTCACCGCGAGCGGCGCGCTTTGGCTTCGGCGTCGGCCCACGCCCGCTGGGCAGGCGTCAGCGAGAGGCTGCCGGGACCCGTGGTGGCAACGGACGCCCCGCTGCCCGCGCGCCAGGCGTGGGTAATGGCCAGCGCCAGGGCATCCGCAGCGTCTGCAGGCCGCGGCGGGGCATCGAGCCGGAGGATCTTGGTGACCAGCTTGGTCACTGCGTCCTTGTTTGAGGTGCCGCTGCCGGTGACAGCAGCCTTAACTTCCGACGGCGTGTGCAGCGCCACCGGGATTCCGCGCCGGGCAGCCGCCGCGATCACCACGCCGGAGGCCTGCGCCACGCCCATGACAGTGCTGACATTCAGTTGCGAGAAGACACGCTCGACGGCGAGGACATGGGGCTCGTGGCGGTCCAGCCACTCGTCGATGGCCAGGGCTATCACCAGCAGCCGCTGGTCCAGGGAGTCCTCCGGCGAAGTCCCCACCACGCCGAACGCCACCATCGTGGCCCGCCGGTTCCGTTCGACGTCGACCACTCCGATGCCGCAACGGGTGAGTCCCGGGTCAACCCCGAGTACGCGCAGCGTCACCGGCGCTCAACCGCCCTAAGCCGCAAAGCGGAAGGTCATTCGGCTTCTTCCAGGGCGGCCTGGACTTCGTCGCTGAGGTCGGCGTTGCTGTAGACGTTCTGGACGTCGTCGAGCTCTTCGAGTGCGTCCACGAGCTTCATGAACTTCTTGGCGGCTTCGAGGTCCAGCGGGACCTGCATCGACGGAACGAATTCGGCTTCGTCGGTGTCGTACTCGATCCCGGCTTCCTTGAGTGCATCGCGGACGGCCTGGAGGTCGGTGGGCTCCGAGTGGATTTCGAAGGTGTCGCCGTTGTCCTTGACTTCTTCGGCACCGGCATCCAGGACTGCCATCAGGACATCGTCCTCGGTCAGGTCCTTCTTGGGCAGGGACACCACACCCTTGCGGCTGAACAAATAGCTCACGGAACCGGGATCGGCGATGGTTCCGCCGTTGCGGGAGATGGCCAGCCGGACTTCGGAGGCCGCACGGTTCTTGTTGTCCGTCAGGCACTCGATCAGCAGCGCGGAGCCCTGCGGCCCACGGCATTCGTACATGATCTCGGTGTAGTCCACCACTTCACCGGTCAGGCCGGCACCGCGCTTGATGGCGCGGTCGATGTTGTCGGCCGGGACGGAGGTCTTCTTGGCCTTGGTGACGGCAAGTTCCAGGCCGGGATTGCCCTGGAGGTCCGGGCCGCCCATGCGCGCAGCGACTTCGATGTTCTTGATCAGCTTGGCGAACGACTTGGCGCGGCGGCTATCGAGGATGGCCTTCTTGTGCTTAGTCGTTGCCCATTTGGAGTGGCCTGACATGCTTTACGCTTCTCCTCTGATCATGCGGATAAAAAGTTCATGTACGCGTTTCTCCCCAGTCACTTCCGGGTGGAAGGAGGTGGCCAGCAGGTGGCCCGAACGCAATGCAACAATTCTAGCCGTCCCCGGCAGGCTCGCCGCGTGGGACGCGTGAACCGGATCCGCCGGTTCCACCTGGGCCAGGATCTCGACGCCGGGGCCCACCCGTTCCACCCACGGGCCACGGATGAACACGGCGTGGACGGGAGCCACGCCGGAAGCGGTGGCGCTGAAGTCGAGGCCCTTGAAGTCGAGGTCCGTCTCGAAGGATTCCCGTTGCCGCCCGAACGCGTTGCGCCGCACCGTGATGTCCAGGCCGCCGAAGGTCTGCTGCGGTTTGCCAGAGAGGTCCGTGGCCGGATCGGCGATCTGATCGGCGAGGAGGATCATCCCGGCGCAGGAGCCGTAGGTGGGCAGGCCACCGCGGATGCTCTCGGTCAGCGGTCCGGCAAGGTCGAAGGCGCGGGCCAGCTTGTCGATGGCAGTGGACTCGCCGCCCGGAATGATCAGTCCGTCGAGGCCAGCCAGTTCCGCGGGCCTGCGGATTCCGACGCCGGCGGCACCGGCTGCTTCCACGGCCCGCAGGTGCTCGCGGAAGTCGCCCTGGAGCGCCAGGACGCCGATCCGCAGGCCTGCGCCCACGCGTGCGGACGCGGCGGAGAGGGGGTTTGTCATCCATTCAGCATAATGGCCGGACGGCCCCGGCCTGGCCCCGGACAGCCGTCCCCGGCAGGGTTCCATGCCGTTGCTGGGATATATTACAGAGCATGCTTTACATCAGTGTTCCGCTCGGCAAGCTGGTCCGCCGGGTGTCCCGGCTCAGGGGTGGCGGGTCCGCCCTGCCCGGTCTGGTGGTCGAAAAAATCGATCCCGGCTTTATGCAGCGGACGCTCTCCACCCTCCCCCACGGTGTTGCCGTGGTCAGCGGCACCAACGGAAAAACAACCACCACCAAGATGGTGGTTGAGCTCCTGGAGAGCCAGGGACTGAAGGTCTTCACCAACCGCACGGGCAGCAATTTCACCCGAGGCGTGGCCGCGGCACTGCTGGGCGAGGTGGACTGGCGCGGCCGCCTGCATGCCGACGTGGCCGTCCTGGAGCTCGACGAGGCCCATGCCGTGCACTTCGTGAACCGTGTCCCGCCCCGTTACTGCCTCCTGCTGAACGTCCTGCGGGACCAGCTGGACCGTTTCGGCGAGATCGACAAGACGGCCCAGCTCCTCCAGCACGTTGCGGACAAAACCACCGGCACGGTGGTGCTGAACCGGGAAGACCCGCGGGTGGCACGTATTGCGGAGACCCTGACCGGGCAGCAGGTCCAGTACTTCGGGCTCGATGATTCCCTGTTGAGCACGTTCCCCAACGACGACGATATGCGGGCAGCGCCCGGAAGTCCCGTTCCCGCAGCCCTCCCGGAAAAGCCGCACGCCGACGTCGTACTCCGCAAGGTGGGACCGGACACCGCTGATTTTGAGTACGACGGCGTCACGGTCACCACGGCGATGAAGCTCCGCGGGGTCTACAACATTTTCAACGCCGCCGCCGCGCTTGCCCTCGCCCGCAGCATCTGCGGTTCCGGTGCCGCGACTGCCGATCACGGCACCCTGCTCACGGCACTCTCGCAGGTTGAACCCGCCTTCGGCCGGGGCGAAAGCCTGGTGGTGGACGGCCAGCCCCTGGACCTGGTGCTGGTCAAGAACCCCAGCGGCTTCCGGCTGGGCCTCAAGTCCTTTTCCGCCGGCGGCTACGCCACCATGATCGCCATCAATGACAACTACGCCGACGGCCGGGACATGTCCTGGCTGTGGGATGTGGAATTTGATTCGCTCCGCAGCAGCGGCGTGGACCAGCTCACGGGATCCCGGGCGTACGACATGGCCCTGCGGCTGCAGTACGACAATGTGGCGATCGGCGCCGTCGACCCGGAGATCGCCCCCGCCCTGGCGGCCTTTATCCGCGAGGCCAAGGGCAAGCCTAAGCGGGTTTTCTGCACGTACACAGCCATGCTGGCCATCCGCCGCGAGCTGTCCAAAATCACCACAGTCGAGGTGGTCTCATGACCGGGGAATCCAACAGCAAGGGCACCATCCGGATCCTGCAGCTCTATCCGCGGGACATGAACATCTACGGCGACTGGGGTAATGCCCTGGTGCTGAAGCGGCGCGTCCAGTGGCACGGCTACACGCCGGAGCTCCTGGAGTACAACCCGGGCGACGACTTCCCGGCGGACGTTGACATCGTCGTCGGCGGCGGCGGCCAGGACAGCGGCCAGCTGATCATCCAGGAGGATCTTCAGCTCCGTGCCGGCACCCTGACGGAGCTTGCTGAGGACGGCGCGCCCATGCTGGTGATCTGCGGCCTCTACCAACTGTTCGGCCGCTTCTTCAAGACACGTCTCGGGACGGTCATTCCGGGCATCGGCATCCTTGACGTCGAGACCCACGGCACGGACGAACGCCTGATCGGCAACGTCAAGGTTTCGACGCCGGAATTCGGCGAAGTGCTGGGCTACGAGAACCACAGCGGCCAGACGACGCTCGGGGGCGGCGTCCGTCCGCTGGGAACAGTGGCCAAGGGAACCGGCAACAACAGCAAGGACGGCAATGAAGGGGCGCGCTACAAGAATGTGGTGGCCAGCTACCTGCACGGATCATTGCTGCCCAAGAACCCTGCCATCGCCGACTTCCTCATCCGGACTGCAGTGGAGCGAAAGTTCGGAAGCTTTGACCCCGGCACGCCGGACGATCACTTCGCCCTCCTGGCCCGCGAACACGCCGCCCGCCGCCCGCGCTGAAGCCGCTGAAGCCGCTGAAGCCGCTGCTCAGGGTTCCCGGCCGCTCAGGGTTCCCTGGTGATCAGGAGCTCATGCGCTCCGGCCGCCGCGGCCCCCATGGATTCCACCACGGTGGCGGTCCGCAAACGTGTTGCCGCGTCAGCCTCGGGGGTGGCGCAAACACCCTGCGGAGCATCGGCTGCCACCGAACACCAGCGGTACGGATCGCGGACGATCACCGAGGGTGCCCACGCCAAATCCGACGCCGACCACTTCCCGGCGGCGTCCAGGCTGAACTGTGCCCGTACCAGCAGTCCTTCGTTGTTGACCACGTACCACGGCGACAGCTCGGTGACCCCGTTGCCCAGCCCGTAAACGATCCAGGTGCCGTTGTAGTTTTCGATCGGCAGCACGGAGTGGGTGTGGTGGCCGTAGACCATGGTGAACTGGCCGCTGTCCACCAGGGCGTGGGCCACCTCCTGCTGCTGGACGTTGGCTTCGCTGACGTACTCATCCCCCGCGTGCATGGCCGCCAGGACGATGTCAGCGCCCAGTGCCCTTGCCTTCGCCGCCTTGGCAATCATGGTGGGCGCGTCCAGCAGGTCCACCTGCCAGCCGTACTCCGGCAAGAGTCCGTTCAGGCCGTACGTTCCGCTGATGACGGCTATCCTGGCCGCCTCCGTCTGCAGGATCAGGATGCCCTGCGACTCCAGTTCTGTCCGGTAGGAACCGGTGTGCTTGAGGCCGGCCGCGTCGAGGGCATCAAGGGTGCGCAGGACACCGTCTGTGCTGCGGTCGATCGTGTGGTTGCTGGCGGTGGTGCAGGCCTGGTATCCGACTGCCTTGGCCGCCTTAATGATCTGCGGTGGAACGTTGAAGGACGGGTAGGCGGAGAAAGGCCCCTCCGGCACCGCCACTGGCGTCTCCTGGTGGCAGATGGCAAGATCGCTGCGCTCGATGTACCGGCGCTGGCCTTCCAGCAGCGGCCCAAAGTCCATCCCGGCCTTCCCTGCCGCAGCGGCGTCATCGTGGGCCTGCTGCCAGAGCTGGGTGTGGACCAGCATGTCGCCGGTGACCAGCACCGTGGTGCAGCGCAGTGTGGGGCAGGCCGGACCCGCTCCCGGCGTCGGGGTGGGCGTTGGTGTGGGCACTGCCGTCGGTGTATGGCCGGGCCGCCCCTCGGCGGACTCCCTGGCCGCTGCTCCGGAAGGCATGCTCCCGTTCTGTTCGGCCACGAGGCCGCAGCCGGCGAGTGCCGCAGCGAGCATGGCAGCGGCAGTCAGTGCCGGCAGCGCAGCCCGCATCCGACGGGCGGCACCGCCACTTATGTTCCCCATACGCGACATTGTAGGTTCGGTGGCCGTGCCCGGGGCGGATCTCCACGCGTTGAGAAGCCTGCGCCGGTGTGAAAGGTTTGCCTGATGACGAATCCGCTCCTTAGCCCCAGCCCGCTGCCCTACGGGCTGCCGCCATTTGCCCAGGTCAGCCCTTCCGATTACGCCGAGGCCGTTGACGCGGGCCTGATGGAACATCTGGCTGAAATCGAGGCCATTGTAGCCAGCCCGGCGCCCGCCGGCTTCGAAAACACTGCTGTGGCCATGGAGCAGGCAGGCCAACTGCTCCAGCGGGCCGCGGCGTCGTTCTTCACCCTGGTTTCGGCCGATGCGACCGATGAGATCCGTGATCTGGAAACCGAACTCTCGCCGAGGTTCGCCGCCCACCAGGACGATATTTTCCTCAACCGCGCCCTGTTCGAGCGTTTTTCGGCGATTGATACCTCCGGCCTTGATCCTGAGTCCGTCCGGCTGGTGGAGGAGTACCTGAAGGAATTCCGCCAGTCCGGGATCCAGCTCGATCCTGCGGGCCAGGAACACCTGAAGGAAATCAATGCGGAGCTCTCCAGGCTCGGCACGGAGTTCGGCCAGCGGGTCAAGGAGGGCATGAAGTCGGCGGCACTGCTTCTGGACAGTGCAGAGGAGCTGACGGGACTGCCGGCGGATGATGTCGCCAGTGCCGCAGAGGCCGCCCGGGCGGCCGGCCACGGCGGCAAATACCTGCTGACGCTGATCCAGCCGAGCAACCAGCCCGCCATGGCTGCCCTCGAAAACCGGGGCGTCCGCCGTCGGCTGTTTGAGGCCTCCATCAGCCGGGGCAGCGGCGGCAGCAGCCTGGATGTTTTGGATCTGGCACGGTCCATGGCCCGCCTGCGGGCGGAGAAGGCCGCGCTGCTGGGGTTCGCCAACTATGCGGAACTGGTGGTGGACCGCCAGACCGCCCCCGATTTCGAGGCTGTGCAGGCCATGCTTAGCAGGTTGGCCCCGGCCGCTGTCCGCAATGCCGACGCCGAAGCTGCCGCCCTGGCCGAGAGCGCGGGCCACCCTCTCGAAGCGTGGGACTGGGCCTTCTACTCAGCCAAGGTGCGGCGGGAGAAATACGCTGTGGACGAGCAGGCTCTCCGGCCATATTTTGAGCTGGACCGTGTCCTGCGGGACGGCGTCTTCTTCGCCGCCACTTCCCTCTACGGCATCACCTTCCACGAACGTGGGGACCTCGCCGGTTACCACCCCGATGTCCGTGTCTGGGAGGTCCGGGACCAGGACGGGAGCGGGCTGGGGCTTTTCCTGGGCGACTACTACACCCGGGAGTCCAAGCGCGGCGGGGCCTGGATGAACTCGCTGGTGGAACAATCGGACCTGCTCGGCACTCTGCCCGTGGTCATCAACAACCTCAATATCTCCAAGCCTCCCGCCGGCGAGCCAACGCTGCTGACACTGGACGAGCTGCGCACCACCTTCCACGAGTTCGGCCACGCACTCCACGGGCTGTTTTCGAAGGTGACGTACCCGCGGTTCTCCGGGACTGCAGTCCCCCGGGACTTCGTGGAGTACCCTTCGCAGGTCAACGAGATGTGGATCCTGTGGCCGGAGGTGCTGGCCAACTACGCGCGGCACCACGTCACCGGTGAACCGCTGCCACAGGACGCTGTGGCCAGGCTGGACGACGCACGGCTCTGGGGCGAGGGATTCGGAACCACCGAGTATCTGGGGGCAGCACTGCTGGACCTGGCCTGGCACACACTGGATGCCACCGCCGTTCCGGACGATGCCCTCGCCTTCGAGGAGAAGGCGCTGGCAGCCGCCGGAGTGGCGCATGCGCTCATCCCGCCCCGGTACCGCACCGGCTATTTCCAGCACATCTTCGCCGGGGACGGCTACGCAGCCGGGTACTACTCCTACATCTGGAGCGAGGTGCTGGACGCCGAAACCGTGGACTGGTTCACCGAACAGGGCGGCATGACACTCACCAACGGCCAGCGCTTCCGCCAGGAGCTGCTCGCCCGCGGGAACAGCCGGGACCCGCTGGAATCTTTCCGCGCCCTCCGGGGACGTGACGCGAAGCTGGAGCCGCTGCTGAAGCGCCGCGGCCTCGACTAAGAACTCTGATAACGAACGACGCCGGTCCCCCACCCAGGAAAGGTGAGGGACCGGCGTCGTACTGCTTTTGGCGCTGTTACCAGCCGCGCTCAGCCAAGCGGTGGGGCTGCGGGATCTCGTCGACGTTGATGCCCACCATGGCTTCGCCCAGGCCGCGGGAGGCCTTGGCGATGACGTCAGGGTCATCGAAGAACGTGGTGGCCTTCACGACGGCGGCGGCACGCTGGGCCGGGTTGCCGGACTTGAAGATACCGGAACCGACGAACACGCCGTCGGCGCCGAGCTGCATCATCATTGCTGCGTCAGCCGGGGTGGCGATGCCGCCGGCGGTGAACAGCACCACGGGAAGCTTGCCGGTGGAGGCGATTTCCTTGACCAGTTCGTACGGGGCCTGCAGTTCCTTGGCCGCGACATAGAGCTCGTCTTCGGGCAGGGCCGCGAGTTTGAGGATCTCAGCGCGGATCTTGCGCATGTGCCCGGTGGCGTTGGAGACGTCGCCGGTGCCGGCCTCGCCCTTGGACCGGATCATGGCCGCGCCCTCATTGATGCGGCGCAGCGCCTCACCGAGATTGGTGGCGCCACAGACGAAGGGAACGGTGAATTTCCACTTGTCGATGTGGTTGACGTAATCGGCCGGGGTCAGGACCTCGGACTCGTCGATGTAGTCCACGCCGAGGGACTGCAGGATCTGCGCCTCGACGAAGTGGCCGATCCTGGCCTTGGCCATCACCGGCACGGAGACGGCGTCGATGATCTTGTCGATCATGTCCGGATCGGACATGCGGGACACGCCGCCCTGGGCACGGATATCGGCCGGAACGCGTTCCAGCGCCATGACTGCCACGGCACCGGCATCTTCAGCGATGCGGGCCTGTTCGACGTTGACGACGTCCATGATGACGCCGCCCTTGAGCATCTCAGCCATGCCGCGCTTGACGCGGTTGCTGCCCGTGACGCTGTTCGCGGACGAACCGGCTTCGCTGCTTACATCAGGTGTAGACACAAAAACCCCTATGGGTAGATAGATGACCTTCGCCGGGCGTGGAGTGGCACGGAGGTGCCGAAATTCACACACACGGATTGCCGGATCCAGTGACCGGGCAGTCCTAATACTAGTCCCACCGCAGCCAGCGGGCTTAATCAGTGCTAATCCGTGGCGGTGGTCTCCGCCAGGGCCTGGCGGCGGACAGAGACGATGCGCTGGATCACGGTGACAAGGCTCGCCAGCGCAAGCAGTCCGAGCGTCACCAGCAGGACCACAGGAGGCAGCCCCAAGCCGGTAAACCCGGTTACCACCAGGACTGAAACCAGCCTTTCGGCGCGCTCGGCGATGCCCACGTTGGCGGTGAACCCGAGGGACTCGGCCTTGGCCCTGGCGTAGGAAACCACCATGCCCAGGACGAGGCAAAGCATGGCGGCGACGGCGATGGCGTAGTCCGCACCGCCGGTGAAGAACCAGATGGATACGCCTGCGAAGAGTGCACCGTCAGCGATCCTGTCCAGGGTGGAGTCCAGGAAGTTTCCCCAACGCCCCCCGGTGTCCCGCATTCTGGCCATGATCCCGTCCAGTACGTCCGAAAAGATGAACGCTGTAATGAACAGGGTTCCCCACCAAAGCTGGCCGAGAGGGTAGAAAACCAGCGCGCCAACCACCACACCGGCGGTCCCCACAACAGTTACAGCGTCAGGGGAAACACCGATTTTCAGGAGCCAGCGGGCAAGCGGAGAGAACAGCGCGGTAAAAAACCCGCGCGCGTGCTTATTCAGCATCCGTCTCCCCGGGCCATGCCTCGGCAACCTGCAGCCGGACTTCGTCCAGGGTCTGCGTGATGGCCTTGGTCTGGGCGATGATGGGGAAGAAGTTTCCGTCGCCGCCCCACCGCGGAACGATGTGCTGGTGCAGATGGGCCGCGATCCCCGCCCCGCCCACAACGCCCTGGTTCATACCGAGGTTGAAGCCGCCCGGGTTGGCCACTTTGCGCAGGACGCGCATGGCCGTCTGGGTGATGTCCGCGAACTCCGCGGTTTCCTCAAGCGTCAGGTCGGTGTAGTCAGGGACGTGACGGTACGGGCAGACCAGGAGGTGCCCGGGGTTGTACGGAAAGAGGTTGAGCACCACGTAGCAGGTTTTGCCCCGGTGGACGATCAGGGATTCTTCGTCGCTGCGGCCGGGCCCTACACAGAACGGGCAGTCATTCTCGTTTTTGAACTGGTGCTGGCCACCCTTGATGTAGGCCATCCGGTGGGGAGTCCACAGGCGCTGGAATGCATCCGGCACACCCGCGAGATCAAAATCATCGGTTACGCCGGCATCGCCCGGATATCCAGCGCCTGTGTTCTCTTGCACCGTGTTGTGTCCGTTTCCGCTAGCTGGTCCGGTTGCGGACGGCTTCTGTGATCCGCTTGACCGCCTCGGCCACTGGCACGCCGTTGTCCTGGCTGCCGTCACGGAACCGGAAGGACACCGCTCCGGCCTCGGCGTCGTCGCCGCCGGCGATCAGGACAAAGGGGATCTTGTCCTTGCTGGCGGTGCGAATCTTTTTGGGGAACCTGTCTGAGGACGTGTCCACCTCGGCACGGATGCCGGCCGCCTTGAGCTGGTCAACGACGTCGAACATGTAGTCATTGAACGTCTCGGCCACCGGAATGGCCACTACCTGGACCGGTGAGAGCCAGGCGGGGAAGGCTCCGGCGTAGTGCTCCGTGAGGACACCCATGAACCGCTCGATGGAACCGAAGAGTGCGCGGTGGATCATCACGGGGCGCTGGCGCGTGCCGTCGGCGGCCTGGAATTCCAGTTCGAACCGTTCGGGCAGGTTGAAGTCCAGCTGGATGGTGGACATCTGCCAGGTGCGGCCCAGGGCGTCCTTGGCCTGCACGGAGATCTTAGGTCCGTAGAAGGCAGCCCCACCCGGATCCGGCACCAGGTCAAGCCCGGATTCCTCCGCGACCTCGGCAAGGGTCTTGGTGGCTTCTTCCCAGGCGGCGTCGTCTCCGACGTACTTCTCCGGGTCCTTGGTGGACAGCTCCAGGTAGAAGTCGTTCAGGCCGTAGTCCTTGAGCAGGTCCAGGACGAAGTTCAGGGTCTTGGTGAGTTCGTCCTTCATCTGCTCGCGGGTGCAGTAGATGTGGGCGTCGTCCTGGGTCATCCCCCGGACCCGGGTCAGGCCGTGGACCACGCCGGACTTCTCGTAGCGGTACACCGCACCGAATTCAAAGAGCCGCAAAGGCAGTTCGCGGTAGGAACGTCCGCGGGAACGGAAGATCAGGTTGTGCATGGGGCAGTTCATCGGCTTGAGGTAGTAGTCCTGTGCCGGCTTGCGGATGGTGCCGTCGGCATTGAGTTCCTCGTCGACGCGCATCGCCGGGAACATGCCCTCCTTGTACCAGTCAAGGTGGCCCGAGACCTCGTACAGGTGGCCCTTGGTGATGTGCGGGGTGTAGACGAACTCGTAGCCGGCCTCGACGTGCCGCTGGCGGGAGTAGTCCTCCATCTCCTTGCGGATGATGCCGCCCTTGGGATGGAAGACCGGCAGGCCGGAGCCCAGTTCATCCGGGAAGGAAAACAGGTCAAGCTCTACGCCGAGCTTGCGGTGGTCGCGGCGTTCGGCTTCGGCGAGCCGTTCCTGGTAGGCCTTGAGCTCATCCTTGGTGGGCCAGGCGGTGCCGTAGATCCGCTGCAGCTGCTGGTTCTTCTGGTTGCCCAGCCAGTACGCGGAGGAGGAACGGGTCAGCGCGAAGGCGTTGGAGATGAGCTTGGTGTTGGGCAGGTGCGGCCCGCGGCAGAGGTCGCACCAGACGCTGTCACCGCTCTTCCGGTCCACATTGTCGTAGATGGTGATGTCGCCGGCGCCGACCTCAACGTTGACGCCTTCGCCTGCTTCGGCGGCCTCGTCCTTTTTGCCCAGCAGTTCCAGCTTGTAGGGCTCGTCCTTCATGGCCTCACGGGCCTGGTCCTCGTTGACCACCCGGCGGACGAACTTCTGGTTCTGGTTGACGATCTTGAGCATCATCTTCTCGAGGGTCTTGAGGTCCTCGGGAGTAAAGGGCTCGGCGACATCGAAGTCGAAGTAGAAGCCGTCAGTGATGTACGGGCCGATTCCCAGCTTGGCGTCCGGGCGCAGCTGCTGCACTGCCTGGGCCATGACGTGGGCTGTGGAGTGGCGCAGGACGTTGAGGCCGTCGGGGGAACCGATGGTGACGGCCTCGATTTCGGCGCCCTCGGGCAGTTCCTGGTCAAGGTCCTTCAGCTCGCCGTTGACGCGGGCCACAACAACATCGCGGCGCTCAAAGAAGAGTTCCGCACCGGTTGTCCCGGTAGTCACCTTGGTCTCTTCGCCATCGACGATGAGGGTGATCTGCTGGGCATCTGACACGGGTGTCTCCTATTCAAAGTTTTAGGCTTCATAGCTTGCGGCATACGGGGACCACAGCCAGCCATCGTCAATGCTATCGGTTCCGCGGGAGGCCGACCAACGGGACCCGCGGGCACTCAGCCGCCCATCCCCGTGATGGCCAGGCTCCGGCTGATACCGTCCAGCGGGTGCGGGACATCGGCGGTCCGGGGCCGGGACGCGGGGAAAGGCAGGGTTTCCACGCGGCTCAGGTCCCAGGCCATGTTGGCGCTCAGGCTGATTCCCCGCGGGCCTGTTCGCCTGGTGGTGCCGCGGATGAGCAGCAGCCTGGTGCCGAACAACAGGAGCCCGGCCTGTTCCTGGGCTTCATGGAAAAACACGGAATCGATGCAGCCGGTGCCGTCATCGATGCTGATGAAAACCACACGGCGCCCGCCACGCATGGGCGGGGTCTGGGTGGCGATACGCACTCCAGCCACCAGAACTTCGGTGCCGTTGCGCAGCCCCAGGAGCTTGTCCGCGGTGGTAACCCCAAGCCTGTCCAGCATGGGCCGGTGGCTGTCCATCAGGTGCCCGCTGACATCGATGGCCATCAGGTCCAGCTCTGCCCGGACCTTTTCCACCAGGGTGGGTGCAGGCAGTCCAGGCTTGACGTTCCGCAGTTCCACATCCCCCAGCGGCAGGGATAGCTGGCCCTCCATAACGTCGCGGCCCTTCCTGGTTCCTCCAGCGGATTGCAGCTTCTGAAGATGCTGGACCAGGTCTGCACGGTTTGCTGCGCCGCCTGATTCCCGGTGCAGGGAATCAAAGGCACCCAGCTGGGCGAGCCTGTTGATACTCGGCTTGCTCAGCCTGGACCGGGCCCGGAGGTCCGCCAGGGAGTCATAAGGCTGGCCGGCAACAATCCGTTTGAGCTCGGTACCTGACAGGCCGTAAATACCGTTCAGGCTTAGCCTGATCCCCAGCTTCCCGCTGTCCGGACCGTCAGCGACCCGCTCAACCCTGTATTCGGCGTCGCTGCGGTTGATGTCCAGCGGCAGGATGGGGATGCCAAGCCTGCGGGCCTCGGCCACCAGCAGCCGTTTGGGATACATGCCGGGATCGTGTTCCCACAGGCCGGCGAGGAAAGCCTCGGGATGGTGGGTTTTGAGCCAGGCCGACTGGTAGGTGGGTACGGCAAATGCGGCTCCATGGGCTTTGCAGAAGCCAAAGCTGCCGAATGCCTTCAGGGTGCCCCAGACTTTATCCACAACGTCGGGGGAATAGCCCTTTGCCCGGGCCTCCTTGCGGAAGAACTCTTCAACCTTCAGTTCGAGGACTTCGTTTCCAAGCGCCCGGCGGAACTCATCAGCACGGGCCAGTCCGCAGCCGGTCATCACATCGAATGTCTTGAGGATCTGTTCATGGAAGACGGTGACTCCATGGGTTTCCTGCAGCACCGGTTTCAGGTCAGGGTGCGGATAGACCTCCGGAGCGAACCCGTGCCGGTGCTCCAGGAAGGGACGCACCATGTCGGATTTCATCGGGCCGGGCCTGAACAGCGAAATGTCGATGATGAGGTCGTTGAATTCACGCGGCGCCATCTTGCCGATCAGTTCACGCTGGCCGGGTGACTCGATCTGGAAACAGCCCAGCGTGTGGGTGCTGCGGATCAGTTCGTACGTGGGTTCGTCGTCCAGCGGAACAGCATTGAGGTCGATCAGGCCGTTCTCGGCGATGTAATCCGGCCCGGTTCCATCCGGGGCCGTGGGATGACTGCCTGCCGCCACCACCTCTGCTTTGGAGGGATGGATCCGGATCACTTCCCGGACGGCAAAGGCCATGGCGCTCTGCATCCTGACCCCCAGGACATCGAGCTTGAGCATCCCCATGGGATCCATGTCGTGTTTGTCGAACTGGCTCATGGGCAGCCCCAGTCCGCTGGGCTGGACAGGGGTCCGGTCCAGGAGGGTGGCGTCTCCCAGGATCACACCGCAGGGGTGCATGGAAATATGGCGGGGCAGCCGGTCCAGCCGTTCCGTCAGGTCCACCAGCAGATCAAGCTGCTGGTTTTCGGTAAAGTCCCGCTGCTCCACCCTGCCGGCGAACTCCCGGAGCTCAGGCTTCTCCGCCAGGGCTTCGCGGAACTTCCGGGCCGAAAACCGCCACAGCTGCTTGGCGATCTCCCCGACATCGCCCTCGTCCATGCCCAACGCCATCCCGGCATCACGGACCGCACCGCGGGCCCGGTACCCGTTCTGCATGCTCATCAGGGTGACACGCTCGGCGCCGAACCGGTCAAAAATCCTGCGGTAGACATTGTGCCGCTCAGCGCTTTCGACGTCGATATCAATGTCCGGAAGGGTGGCCCGGTCCCGGGACAGGAACCGCTCAAAGATCAGGTCGTGCTGCAGGGGGTTAACATGGCTGACCTCGATCAGGTAATTGACCAGGCTGGAGGCACCTGACCCCCGGGCAGCAGCCCGGACCCCCATGTCCTGGATCATCCGGGACACTTCAGCCACGGTGAGGAAGTAGGAGGAGAACCCGAGGTTCAGGATGATGCCCAGCTCGTGGTCCAGCCGTTGGCGCATCTCCTGCAGGGAAGAGCCGGAAATCCCCGGGAAGCGCCGGCCGATTCCTGCTTCGCAGCGTTGCACCAGTTCCAGGTGCGGGTCCTGGCTTATTCCAATGACGGAAGCCTCAGGGACCACCGGCTGCTTCCAGCCCATGTCCGTCACCGGATCGATCCTGCAGAAATCGGCGAGCGCCTCAGTCTGGGCCATCAGCTGTTTAAGGTCAGCTGTGCCATACCCGGCGGCATGGATGATTTCCTTGCCCAGCTGCAGCATCTGCCCTGCCGATTTCAGCCAGCCCTGCCCATTGGGCTGAAGGAGGGGTTCTGCCGCAAGTTCAGGCAGGGATTTGAGCGTCCGGGCTGAATCGAGAACGTCCGCTGTGGCGGCACCGTCCTCTGCGCAGTAACGCACTGCATTGGTAAGCACCGCAGGGACGTGGTGTTCTTCCGCCAGCTTCAGCATGCGCACCGCATGGGAGGTGCTCAGGGGCGCTCCGGGGGCGCTGAGCTGGGATACGACCTCGGCAACGAGGGTTCCAGCAGGCATGGCCTCGACCCACCGCTTGAAAAGGGTGCGGGGCAGCAGGTACCGCCTGCCTCCCATGGCCCGGCCGGCGTCGGAATCAGGGCCGATCAGGACGGTCAGCACCGGTTTCAGGGTTTTCGGATCAAGCGTGCGTGAGGCGAGTTCAGCGCGGGTGACGGCCACCGGCACAGCTCCCCCGGCTTTACCTGAGGTGCGGGCATGGGCATCTGACACCAGCCGGCACAGCGCCCGGTAGCCTGCCCCGTTGTTGTTGCCCCTGGCCAGGACCACCACGCGCCCGGCGAGCTGGGTACGGTGATCGCCGTCGTCGTCGAAGACCGCAAGGTCCACCCCCACCACTGGATCGATGCCCGCAGCCATGCAGGCTTTGAGATGTTTGACTGTGCCGTAGAGGCCGTCACGGTCAGTGCAGGCAAGGGCAGTGGCGCCGTCAGCGGCGGCGGCCTGGGCCAGTTCGTCGGGCCAGGAAACGCCGTAATGCGCGCTGAAAGCGGTGGAAACATGGAGGTGCGTAAAGGTCATGCTGTTTTGGGCTGGAGGGCGTCGTGGATCCGCAACAGCCTCCAGCGGCCGCTGCCGATGTGCCGTGTGAGGTCAAGGGTGAGCAGCTCTGCCGTATCCCCTTGAGCAGTTTGGACCTGGACCCGCCAGATCTCGTGGTCAACCAGGCCGGGCCCGCTGCCAAGAGGTGCGCGGCTTTCTTCGGCCCACCATTGGCGGCGTTCGTACCACCGCGAAGGCTCGGCGCACACCAGGTAGTGCCGGCCGGCCCAAAAGAGCTCCAGCGGCTGACCGGCTGGATTGCAGCGGACGTCCACAGACTCGCTGAACATACCCATGGGTGCCTCCCGGAGCCGGCTGATGCAGACGTTCACAATGATTCGTTCGAATATGTATTCGAATAAATGAAGTCTACGCCGGGGCCACCGCAAAACCTAGACGGGGGTGGACGGACGGCCAGCAGGAGGGCAGGATTGTGCCATGAGCTCCCATGACGCACTCCTCAAGCACGTAAGCATCAAAGCCCAGGACGAGACCCTCGTGGCCGACTTTGATATCGACGGCAATATACCGGGGGCGGGTGCGTATGTTGTGGGACTGGTGGCGTCGAGTCCTGACCATTCTTCGCAAAGACGGCTGGGTATTGAATTCCTGAACGGGGAGGCTATCGCCTTCTACTCGTTCTGCCATGACCAGACCACCGAGGAAAACTATGACCTGTCCGGGGTGACCCATTCGGGCAACACCATCACGGGAAACTTCCCTATGGCTGCCATCCAAGGGCTTGGCAAAGGGCACTTCATGACGGCGTTCAGCGAAGCCGACGGCCGCGATTTCCAGGGTGGCTTCCCGGTCGAGGAAGCGCTCTAAAAGGGAAGCACTGCATAAGTGCTTCGAAGGCTCAGCTGGTTTCTTTGTGGACCTTGAGCTCGAGTTCAATAAAGCCCGAAATCATGGCCCGGTACGTGGACTCCACGATGTCCGGGTCGATGTCCTTCTTCTCAGCAGCGCTCCGGACATGCTCAATAACCCGTTCCACCCGGCCAGGAGCACGGACTTCTGCGTCGTCCCCCTTCAGGGTGCCGGCAATCCGGATCAGCCGTTCACGCCGCGCGATCAGGGTGACGATTTGATCGTCAACCTCGTCCACCGCAATGCGCACGGCAGCGAGCTGCTCCTTGTCGGCCAAAGCGTCCCGTTCGTTTCCTTGTATTGTCGCCATGATCTGACAGTATCGAAGCATGCAGCCCAGAGTCGACCTCATCTCACTAGGTGTCCGCAGCGTTGAGGCCTCCCGCCGGTTCTATGTTGAAGGCCTTGGCTGGCCCATCCACCGCGAGATTCCCGGAGACGTGGTGTTTATCCAGGTCAACCGCGGCCTGGTCCTTTCGCTGTGGGACGCCCGGCAGATGCAGGCCGAGGCAGGCGTTGACGCCCCCGGCCGGGTCCCTTGCATCACGCTGAGCCATAACCTTGCCAGCACGGAGGAAGTGGACCAGGTCCTGGCTGAAGCCGCGGCAGCCGGGGCAAGTACGGTTGCCGAGCCGATCACCCAGCCTTGGGGAGGATACAGCGGCTATTTCGCCGATCCGGACGGCTTCCGCTGGGAAGTTGCATACAACCCCACCTGGGCAGTGGACGACGACGGCGACGTCATCGTTTAGCGGGCCCCGCGCCTAAGACGGCCCGCGCCTTAGAAGAGTGCCTCCACCGGGCGGATGAGTTCCGGCGAATTGTTGCGGACGTTTCCCACCTCCCGGCCAACGGAATCCACGCGCCAGTCCGCTGCCACTTCTTTCACGTGCGCGCGGACCAGGTCCACGAGGAACGCGGCGTCGTCGATCTGCGGGTCGATCCAGGACTCCATCGTGGCGCGGTCCATGGGCAGCGGTACCCGGTCATGCAGGGCCGTGAGTTTGCCGAACACGGTGGACTCTGCACCGGGCGGAGGAGTGTCCGCCGTCAGGATCGATGTAGAAAGCAGCCACCGTCCGGGCTCGCCCTCTGCCTTGGACGGATCCTTCCACCACTCGTACAGGCCGGCGAACACCAGGCCGCTCCCCTTGCCCGGGTGGACGTAGTAGGGCTGTTTGGCTTTGCCGGTGCCCTGCTTCCACTCGTAATAACCGTCCGCCGGTACGGCGCAGCGGCGGGACTGGACGGCCTTGCGGAACGCCGGCTTTTCCAGCACGGTCTCGCTCCGGGCGTTGATCATCTTGGCGCCAATGCCGGGATCCTTGGCCCATGACGGGACCAGGCCCCACCGGGCCACATGCAACTGCCGCACCGTGGCATCATCCTTCAGGCGCTCCAGCACAATGGGCACGCCGTCCGTGGGTGCCACGTTCCATGACGGCGGCAGCTCCACGTCCTCTTCCAGCTGAGCGTCGAACTCCGCCAGCAGATCCCCCACGGCACGTGCCATCACATAGCGTCCACACATGGCTCCAGCTTGCCATCACTGCCGGGCACTGTCATCCGGAGCCACCCGCACCGGGGAATACCCCGCTGCGGGTTACCGTTGACAGGAACGAACCCCTCAACGAATTCAGGAGAGCTCCGTGGACTTTACCCCCGAGAACGGCACCATCACCATGTTTTCCACCACCTGGTGCGGCTACTGCAACCGGCTCAAGAAGCAGCTGGACGCGCAGGGCATCGGCTACACGGAGATCAACATCGAAGAGGTGGAGGGCACGGCAGAGCTCGTGGAGCAGCTTAACGGCGGCAACCAGACCGTCCCCACCGTGCTCTTCCCGGATGGCACAGCCGCCACCAACCCGTCCCTGGCGGAGGTCAAGAGCCGGCTCGCAGCCTAGCTCCCTCCCGCACATGTGGTAGACAGAACGGGACCAACATCCGTGTTGGTCCCGTTCTGTCTATCTGCATTAAGGGAGCCTTCCGTGGTCCATAAAGTCAAAGGTGTTGTAGCCCGTTCCAAGGGTGCCCCGGTCACCCTGGAGACCATCCTGGTCCCGGATCCCGGCCCGGGTGAGGCCCTCGTGGACATCATCACCTCCGGCGTCTGCCACACCGACCTGCACTACAAGCTCGGCGGCATCAGCGATGACTTCCCGTTCCTGCTTGGCCACGAAGCAACCGGCGTGGTCAACGCCGTCGGCCCTGATGTCACGAACGTCGCCCCGGGTGACCGGGTGGTGCTGAACTGGCGGGCCGTCTGCGGCAACTGCCGTGCGTGCGAGCGCGGCCAGGCCCAGTACTGCTTCAACACGCACAACGCCACCCAAAAGATGACGCTCGAGGACGGCACCGAACTGTCCGCCGCCCTCGGAATCGGCGCCTTCACCGAAAAGACGCTGGTGGCCGCCGGCCAGTGCACCAAAGTGGATCCCGACGCCGATGCTGCCGCGATCGGGCTGCTCGGCTGCGGCGTGATGGCCGGGCTGGGTGCCGCCATCAACACCGGTGGGGTCAAACGCGGCGACACGGTGGCCGTCATCGGCTGCGGCGGCGTCGGCGTGGCTGCCATCGCAGGGGCCGCGCTCGCGGGCGCAACCACCATCATCGCGGTGGACATCGACGCGAAAAAGCTGGAACGCGCCACGGAGCTCGGCGCCACCCACACGGTTGACTCCTCCGCAAACGATCCGGTGGAGAAGATCCGCGCGCTCACCGGCGGCTTCGGCGCTGACGTGGTGATTGACGCCGTCGGCCGTCCCGAAACGTACAAGCAGGCGTTCTACGCCCGCGATCTCGCCGGCACCGTGGTCCTGGTGGGCGTCCCCACCCCGGAAATGACGCTGGAGCTTCCCCTGCTGGACGTCTTCGGCCGCGGCGGATCCCTGAAGTCCTCCTGGTACGGCGACTGCCTGCCGTCAAGGGACTTCCCCATGCTCATCAGCCTCTACAAACAGGGCAAGCTGGACCTGGATGCCTTCGTCACCGAGCGGATCACCATCGACCAGGTGGAGGAAGCCTTCGAGAAGATGCACTCCGGTTCGGTCCTGCGATCGGTGGTGGAACTGTGAGCCTCCGGATCGACCGCCTGGTCACCTCAGGAACATTCTCGCTCGACGGCGGCACGTGGGACGTGGACAACAACGTCTGGATTGTGGGCAACGACGAGGAATGCGTTGTCATCGATCCCGCCCACGACGCCAAGGCCGTTGCCGCCGCAGTGGGCAGCCGGACCCTGAAGGCCATCCTGCTGACCCACGGCCATGACGACCACATCCGGTCAGTGGGTGACTTCCGGGACCTCATCCAGGCCCCCATCCACCTTCACCAGGCAGACTGGATGCTCTGGCACAGCGTGTATCCCGAAGTGGATCCCGACGTCGATATCAGCCACGGCGACGTGTTCGAGGTGGCCGGCGCACAGCTGAAGGCCCTGCACACCCCCGGGCACTCGCCGGGTTCGGTGTCCTTCCACCTGGCGGACGGGCCCGACGGCGAAGGCACCGTCTTCAGCGGTGACACCCTGTTCCAGGGCGGTCCGGGGGCGACGGGCAGGTCCTACAGCGACTTCCCCACCATCATCGATTCAATCCGGACCTGGCTGCTGCCCCTTCCGGCCGGGACCGTGGTCCGCACGGGCCATGGGGACACCACCACGATCGGCGCGGAAGCTCCGCACCTCGAGGAATGGATCGCCCGGGGCCACTGACAGCCCGCCCGGCGATCCCGCCCCACAACGGCGCGGGCTACGCTTCCCCTCCGGTCACCCCGGCATAGCTGCTGAATCCGGCATCCTTGAGGGAAGCGTGGCCCGCGTACGCAGCGATGACAGCGTCCTGGATATCCTCCACCCTCAGGCCGGGGACCAGGTCATTGGCCGCACCGGCCGTGGCCGGGTCCCAGTCCAGGCCCAGGGCTGCATAGCTGTCCGTCAGCACCCTGCGGATGGGCGCGGAATTTTCCACCACGATCACTGAGCTGAATAGCCAGCCGCCGCTCACCACGCGCTGGGCCGTGCCTACCAGCTTGACCCGGAGCGCCGGCTCAGCGGCATGGATGCCGTGCACACTGAACTCGCCCGGGCAGTACTCCCCCGGGATTTCTCCCACAGCTGCCTGCACCCCGACGCTCCGCAGGGCCTGCGCCAGCAATTCGCCGAAGAAACCGAACCGGCTTTTGGAACCGGCAATGGCATCGGCATGGGGTTCGATGTGGTCCACCACAAGGGTGCCCTCATGATAGGCGGCAGCGCGGCCCCCGGCCTTCCGCACCAGGGGTTCAAAACCCAGGTCCAGGCAGGCCTGGGCGGCGGCGTCGAAGCCCGGCAGGCGGGTATCACGCTGGCCGAAAGCGACGGTGGGTGCCGGCCGGTACAACCTCAGGGTGGGACCGATGCGGCCGGCTTTTGCCTGGCTCAGCAGCTCCAGCCCAAATTCCAGGTCCCGCGCGGCCCCGAGTGAACGGTCCTGCCGCACCACGGTGAGCGTGCGGGGTCCCGCCTGGCCCTCCAGCATCTTGCTTAGCTCCCTCATGGTCATACTGCAATTCCTTGTTGTCGCCGTTGCGTTCGCGGCCATTGACGCCGTTTGGCCGCAGCTGATGAACCCTTTCTACCGCAGCCACATCGGTGAAGTGCCGGCAGACAAGCCACATTTAGGGTACGCCGTAGCCCACTGGCTCATTGACACACCTGGCAGCCGCCTGCCATGGGCCGCGCTGGCCTTCCAAGTGGATAGACTCAGGAACTGGTTCCACCTGCCCACTCTGGTAACGGCGGAATGCAGCCAGGAATCCACCCCTGCCGGCCACCAGCCGCTTGCCTGACCACAACTACTTCCGGAGGCCCTGATTGCGCAGCGACTGGATCAGCAAGGCAGTCCCTGCCATTGGGGTGGCGCGCAAGTACAAGCTTTCGTGGCTGAAGTCTGATCTTGCCGCGGGGGCCGCGCTGAGTGCGGCGCTGATTCCCGCCGGCATGGCCTACGCCGAGGCATCAGGGCTCCCAGCGGTGACAGGCCTCTACGCCTCAGTGGTCCCCATGTTCTTTTACGCCCTGTTCGGACCGGCCCGGGTGGTTATCCTGGGTCCCGACTCGTCACTCGCGCCGATGATCGCGGCGGCAATCCTTCCCCTGGCCGGGCGGGACCCGGACCATGCAGTGGCCCTGGCCGGCACGCTTGCCATCCTGATCGGTGTCTTCCTCCTTGCCGGGCGGGTCCTGAGGCTGGGGTTCGTGACCGGCCTGCTGTCCAAACCGATCCGGATCGGCTACCTCAACGGCATTGCCCTGGCGGTGATGGTGAGCCAGCTGTCCCGCCTGCTGGGAATCTCTGTCGATTCCGATTCCCTCGTGGGGCGCTTAACAGAAACCGCCGGCGCCGTTGCCCGGGGCGATGTCAACTTCACGGCACTGGCCTTCGGGGCCGGCACCCTGGTGACCATGATCCTAGGGCGCCTCCTCCCGTGGAAGATCCCAGCCGTGCTGGTTGCGGTGGCGGCGTCCATCGCGGCCGCAGCAGCATTGAACCTGACCGCCGAACAACTGCCGCTGGTCGGCGCTTTGCCTGCCGGCCTGCCATCACCTGCCTTGGGGGGCATCAGTGTGGACGACGTCCTCTCGCTCATTGCCCCGGCAGCGGGCATTGCCCTCATCGCCTTTGCCGATACCTCCACACTCTCCAAGAGCCTCGCCGCCCGCCGCGGGATCAAGGTCAACGGGAACCACGAGATGGGGGCCCTGGGCATCGCCAACGCCGCCAGTGGGCTGCTCGGCGGGTTCCCCGTGTGCGGCAGCTCCTCCCGCACACCCCTTGTTCTCGACGCCGGGGCCCGGACCCAGTTCAGCGGTATCGTGGCCGCTGCCATCGTGGTGGTCTTTATGGTGGCGGCGCCCGGAGTGACAGCCTTTTTGCCCACCGCCACACTTGCCGCAGTGGTGATGGTGGCAGCTTCATCGCTGGTTGACGTCAAAGCGCTCTTCCGCCTGGTCAGGATGAGCAAGACCGAGGCGTTGCTGCTCATCGCCGCTTTCCTGGGCGTGGCCTTCGTCGGGGTCCTGGAGGGAATCGTCGTGGCGATTGGCCTGTCCCTGATGGCCTTCGTCCGCCGGGCGTGGGATCCCTACCGCACGGAGCTTGCCAGCCTTGACGATGTTCCCGGCTTCCACGACATCACCCGGCATCCGGAGGGCCAGCGGGTGGAAGGCCTCGTCATTGCCCGTTTTGACGCGCCGCTGTTTTTTGCCAACGGTGAAGTGTTCACCGAACACATCCGCACCCTGGTGACCGAGGCCCCCACGCCGGTGCGGCGGGTCATCGTGGCCGCTGAACCCATCACGGATCTGGACACCACGGCCCTGGACGAACTCGTCCAGCTCGACGACGAACTGGCGAAGGAGGGCATCAGCCTGGTCTTCGCGGAGATGAAGGGGCCGGTCAAGGACAGGCTGACCCGCTTCGGGGCTGCCGCCCGGTTCACCACCGACCACTTCTACCCGACCATCCACAACGCGGTACGGAGCTACAAAAAGGAAACAGGCCTGGACTAGGTCCTGCGCAGTGTGAGGATCTGTTCGGCACGCCCGAAGGGGCCCTGGAGATCGTGCAGGACCGTGGAGGTCAGGCCGATGCCGTCGGCGCCGAATGACACCGCATTGTCCAGTCCCAGCCATCCGCCCACGGGCCTGCGGTACATGTGGATCTGCAGGTCCAGGTTGGGGAACGCGTAGCTGTCCTTTCCCGGGGGGACCCTGGCCGCGATCCCGTTGGCGGTGTCCACCAGCCCGATGAGGCGGGCCAGATCTCCGCTGTCCGCCTTGTCCGTCAGGGGGTGCTCGGTGCGCAGCCAGACCTTTCCGGCACCGGGCCGGTGGCCGTCGGCGGCACGCATCTCAAGAGACCGGATGTAGCCGCCCGGCCACACGCTGGGCCCGTCGTATGGTTTGCATTCATCGGGCGCGGGTATGGCGGCGTCCTCGATGGCTGCCACTGCCGAGGTATCGCTGGTGACCATCCGCCAGGCGGTGGCCCGGATGGCCACCCGGGCGTTGGCGATCAGTTCTGCCTGCAGGAGCTCGATGGTCCGGCCCGGCCGAAGGGTGGTGGTCTCGATATGGAACTCCCCGCCGGGGATCAGTCCCAGGATCTCGTAGCTCAGCCGGGCCATCCGCATGTCAGCGCGGGGCTCGTGGCGTTCCAGGCTGTCGGCCAGCAGTCCCGACGCCGGCGCCATGTGCTGTTCGTGGATGTTCCAGGCACCCTGGGCATGGATGGTTGACCGGAAGCGGCCGCCGCCCAACGCTTGATAGTAGAAGAAGCCGTCAGCCAGCTCTGGCAGATCCTTGGTCAAAGTGGGGCCTTCCTGCGGTACCGGGTGAATGAGGATTAACTCTACCGGTGGCGCAGGGACTTGTGCCTGACGTCACGTAATGCGGGCGCGCACGAACGCCGGCTGGGTAGACTCAAACCTGGTCCTGTCAACAACCCTCTGAAGAGGTGTTCCAAGAATGCGCGTCATCAGCTACAACCTTCGCGAGCACAAAGCGAGCGGCGAGCTCCTCGCCCTGGCGCGGAATTTCGATATCGACGCCTTGTGCCTGCAGGAGGTCGATTCGAGCGATCTGCCCCAAACTCTGGGGCCCCTGCATCTCGCGGACTCCACCAGGGGCAACCGGCTGGGGCTTGCCATCTACTACCGCACCAGCAGGTTCACTGCCCTTGACACGCAGTCCTTCGCGCTGAAAAAGTCCCTCCACGACAGGGTGTTGGCCCCTGCCCATGAGCGCCTGATCGGCACACGTGTTGTGGACAATGAAACCCAGCACGAGCTGGTGATCGGCTCTTTCCATGCCGCACCCCTCACCGCATCCAACTCACTGCGGCGCAAGCAGATCCACGCCGCCCACGCAGAACTGCTCAGCATGGGCAGCGGCCTGATGACGTTGATGGTGGGCGATTTCAACTACCCGTTCTTCACCAAGAATCTCCACACCCAGATGAAGGAGACGGGGTACGCGTTGTCCCTCAGTGACCGCCGCACCTACACCCGGTACAAGTTCTTCAAGGGCCACTTCGACTTTGCTACATCCCTGGGCCTGGACATCGAGAGCGTGGAAACCCTGCCGCGCGGCAAGTCAGACCACCTGCCTATCCTGGTCAGCGCCGAATACGGCAAGGACTACTGAGACAGCTTCGAGGACAGGTCAAGCAACCGCGGCCGTAGCTCGGGCCACGACCTCGCAAAACCGGGGTGCAGTTCCTTGCCGTGCACTTCCGGGACCGGAACCCAGCTCAGTTCGAGGCTTTCGGGATCACTGATCACCGGGTCAAACGGCCGTGTCACCTGCACCACTACGGTGGTGTAGGACCAGTAACCCACGTCAAGCACTGAGCTGAAGAGGACGGTCACGTCCGCGGCCGGTACCGCGGCTTCCTCGTGCGCCTCCCGGAGTGCTCCGGTAATCGCGTCCTCATCCTGGTGCAGCGCCCCACCGGGGAGGCCCCAGGTTCCGCCGTTGTGGCTCCAAAGGGCGCGGTGCTGGAGCAGGACGCCTTTGCCGGGGTCATAGGCCAGAACGCCTGCGGCACCGAACCTGCCCCAGAACTTCCCGCGGGCACCCTCCACCCACGCGTCTCCGGGATCCCGCGGACCGGTCAGCGGGGGCCTGGCATGTGGATTTGCACCGGGAGACGTGGCAGCCAAGGAATGATCCATAACTCCAGTCTGACAGGTGCCCTGCCCCGGCGCAGCGGACGCCGCACGCTGACGGTCAGCTGCTGTGACCGCGCTCGACGGCGAAATCGCCGCCGGGGTACATCACCGTTTCGTGGCCGTCGTCGAAGCGGACCAGATAGGGTGGATGGCCTTCCTGGCCCCTCACCTCCAGGATCACCCCGTGCCGGTCCGAGGCCCCTACGGTCCTCCCGTGGACGATGATCCTGTCACCCTGCGCTGCCTCCATGGCAATCACCTCCAAGCCCCAGATTACGACTGACGGCTCAGCAGGAACAGGGGCGGACCCTTCCGATCCGTGCAGGGGTTGGCAGCGGGCCATCCCATTGCCTAGGGTGGGACCCTAAGCATGCTTAGCTTTCGTTGGTCCAGGCGAACCGCCTGCCGGTTGAGGCCACAGTCAACAGGAGGAATACCATGACCGATCAGTACACCTTCCGGAACCCCGTGACGGCCTACGAAAAAATCTCACCGCCGGTCCAACACCAGCCGGAGCCTGGCCTGGACGCGGAGCTTGAGCCCAAAGCCGATCTGGGCGAGGAAACGTACCGCGGAACCGGCCGGCTGGAAGGGCGCAGGGCTATCGTGACCGGGGCGGATTCCGGCATTGGAGCAGCGACGGCCATCGCGTTCGCACGCGAGGGGTCCGACGTCGTCATGTCCTACCTGCCGGCAGAAGAAGAGGACGCCGCCAGGATTGCAGCCCTGATCGAGGCAGCGGGCCGAAAAGCCATCAAGGTGCCCGGCGATCTGAAGGACGCCTCGGTGTGCCAGGAACTGGTGGACACCGCTGTCGCGGTTCTGGGCGGCGTGGACATCCTGGTCAACAATGCCGGGAAGCAGGTGGCGCAGGAATCCATCGCCGATGTCACCGATGAACAGTTCGATCACACGCTGAAGACCAACGTTTACGCGATGTTCTGGCTCACCCGAGCCGCCGTTCCGCACATGCCCGCGGGGTCCACCATCATCAACACAACGTCAATCCAGGCCTACAATCCCTCCCCCACGCTGTTGGATTACGCCACCACCAAGGCGAGCATCAACAACTTCACCAAAGGCCTTGCCCAGCAGCTGGCGCCCCAGGGCATCCGCGTCAACGCAGTGGCCCCCGGACCCATCTGGACGCCGCTGCAGGTCAGCAGCGGCCAGCCGAAGGACGAACTGCCCGGGTTCGGGCAGTCCACTCCCCTGGGCCGCGCCGGCCAGCCTGCCGAGCTCGCTCCGGCGTACGTTTTCCTCGCCTCCGCCGAGTCCAGCTTCGTCGTGGGCGAAACCCTGAACGTTAACGGCGGGACGCCCTCGCCCTGACACGGGAGGGCAAACACAAGACCGACGGCGGCGGCGTGCTCCAGCAGGGGGGCGCACCGTCGTCGTTGTTATTTCGTTGTTTTTTCAGCGCGTGATCAGTCCCTGGCCTCCGCGAGGAGTGCGTCGGTGGCGGGATCAGGCTCGCCGTCGAAAAACTGCGCCAGTACCGTCTTGAACACGGTCTCACCCGGGGCGGCGCGCAGGAACAGGGTCATTGAGGACTGCAGTTTCCTGGCATCAATGCTGCCAAGGATCTCTGCGGCGGACCGGCCGGCGTGGGTGGTAATCGCCGCTGCGCACTCCAGCAACCGGGGGCCCAGGACCTCGTGCTTGAGGTAGGCCTGCGCTTCCGGCAGCGAGGTGACGGCGTACCTGACGGACGTGGGGCTCGTACCCAACCCCGCGAACTGGGGAAAGATGAACCACATCCAGTGGCCCGTCTTCTGTCCGAGCTGCAGCTCTCCGAGCGCCTGGCCGTAGGTCCCGGAGTTGTCCTGGGCTTCAACGAAGCGTTCCAGGTTGTAGGGGTCATTCATCTTTGTCTCCTCAGTTCAAGCGGTTCGGGCTGAGTCTAGGCGGTCTCGGCGGTGATCCCGGACGTCAGTGTGGCGGCGTGGCGCATCCACTCGTCCGGATCCTGGTGCCACCGGCCAACGACAGTTTCGGCGCGCTGCCTGTCCTTGCCCTTCAGGGTGGCCAACAGCGGCCGGACCACGTCTGCAACGAGCGGTGACACCAGCTCAGCTGTCCGCGCGGTACGGATGAACCCCTCCACCCGGGTCAAATCCGAATGGCGCAGCAGGGCAGCGCGTGACTGCAGGAGAACCACCGCCGCCAGCCTGCGTTCAAAGACGGGCCGCCGGCCGGGGCCGGGCTGGCCCCAAAGCACGGAAGCGAGTGCCGTAACTTCGTCGTGGTCAAGGTCTTTGAACTTCCGCGTGGCATCGCGGACCGTCCCGCGGATGGCCCCTACTGAAGCCCCGTAGGAGGCCAGGGCACCGTCAACCCTGTTTTCCACGTCATCGGCCCGGTACCACGAGCCCTCGTTCTGCAGCGTGGTGTCAATGAAGGCCGCCGCATCCTGCACCCTCTGGCTCATGGCTTACCGTCCGTAGCGCCCGGCAGCGGCGTGGTTGATGCAGAACATCGTCCAGGGACGCGCTTCCAGGCGGCCCTCCGCGATGGGCTGACCACAGACGGCGCAGATCCCATATTTGCCGTCCACGATCCGCTGAAGCGCGGCTTCGACTTCGGCCAGCCCGGAAGTGCTCTGGTCCAGCAGAGCGGCCGCCTGGGACAGTTCGAAGGCAATGGTGGCACCTTCGGGATCGTGTTCGTCGTCCACATTGGAATCCTGGCGGGCCGCATTGGCCGAGGAAATATCGGCCCGGAGCGCCGGCAGCAGGGCAAGTTTCCGGGCGCGCTCGTCCTCGAGGAGGAGCCGGAACCGTTCGAAGTCAGCCATGGGGAAAGCCTAGCCCCGGCGCCCGCCTGAAGGGGCTCGACAACCGCCGGCAGCAGGAGCATGCTGGCAGTCGTAAGCGCCTCAGATGCTGCCTGGCAGCCAGGGACGGACAGCTGATGGGCACAAATCCCGCAGAGAAAGTCAGCGCCATGCCTACAAATATCGTCACCCAGCTGGCAGTGAAGTCCCACGACACTCCGGATGAGAAGCGCCGTCCGGACAAAACCGAAGTGGACGTGGTCAGCCTGGGCGACTACACAGTGGGACGCTTCACCTTCAAGCCCGGGTGGCGTTGGTCAGACTGTATCAAGCCCGTAGTCCAGACCGACTCGTGCCAGAACAACCATGTTGGTTATTGCGTGTCCGGAGCGCTCAGCGTTGAGACTACGAACGGCAACCGCATCAGCATTACCGCCGGCAATTCCTACACCATTCCGCCCGGACACGACGCCTGGGTGGACGGGGACCAGCCCTTCGTGGGTATTGAATTCCTCAGCGCGGCGGAATTCGCGAAGGCGCCGGGAACCTGACGGGCCGCCCTCCGCGGCGGGCCGTCAGTACCAGTTGTTGGCAACCGAATGACTCCAGGCACCGCACGGTGACTTGTACCTGTCCGAGATGTAGGCCAGGCCCCAGTCCACCTGCGTCCGGTAGCTGGTGAGCCAGTCGCTCCCGGCAGAGCCCAGCTTTCCGGGCGGCAGCGCCTGCGGGATGCCGTAAGCGCCCGAATACGGGTTGGTGGCTGTGGTCAGCCAGTTGGATTCCTTGGTCCACAGCTGGGCCAGGCACTGGAACTGGTCCTGGCCCCACCCGTAGGCGGACAGCCGCCCGGAGGCGTAGCTCTTCGCGCCGGCCGGATCGTTCACCGCGCCGCCCGGTATTGATGGCACGACGACGGCGGGTGGCGGAGCCGGCGTCGGGCTTGGAACGGGAGCCGGTGCTGCCGGCGGTGGTGCAACGGGTGCCACCGGCGCGGGGTTCACTGGTTTCCGGGCGGCTGCCAGGGCGGCCGCCTCAGCAGCCGCCTCCGCCTGTTGGCGTGCCTGCTCGGCAGCCGCGGCGCGCTTGGCTTCCTGGGCACTCTCGTACGCGGCGAGGGCTGCTTGGCCCTGCCTGAATTCACCTTCCACGGCCGCCGTTGTCCCTTTGAGGGATGCAAGCTGTGCGGTGAGCTCCTGGCCGTGGTCCTGTTGCTCCTTGATCTGACGGGCCGTGGCTTCCTGGGCTGACTTGGCGGCGTCGAGCTTGTTCCTGGCCTCTCCTGACAACCGCTCACGCTCCGCCCTGGCCGCCTTCTCCTGCCCGGCCAAAGCCTGCGACACCCGCTCGGCAGCTGAGGCCTTACTCACCAGGGTGGCTGTCTTGTCACTCACGATCTGAACGATGTTGAGGCCTTGGATGCTGTTGGTCTGCACGGCATCCAAGGCCACGAAGAAGCCCATATTGGTGCCGCCGGTCTTGTAGGACTGGGCCGCCAGCGCTCCGATGTCCTTCCTGTGCTGTGCCAGCTCGGCGGTGGCGCGGGTGGTCTGGGCGGTCAGTTCGTCCAATCGTGCACCCGCGGCCTGCAGGGCTGTTTCCGCGACCGCGTACTCGGCCGCAGAACTGACGGCGGCGGTCCCCAGTTCTTCGCCGCGCTCCTGGAGACCTCCCAGGAGGTTAGTGATTTGGGTGACCTCCGCGGCTTTCCCGGCCTCACTTTGCTTGGCGTTTTCCACGTCCTGCCACGACGGATACCCACCGGGTGGCGCTTCGCCGCCGGCGTGGGCGGGCAAGATTGATAACGAGGCGGCAAAGGCCAGCGCCAAGGTTCCTGCAATGGCAGGCAGCCTCACTTTTTGGAGAAAACGCGACATAGTTTGTGAGCCTACCCGGCATATAAGGCATTCCGCCCCTGACCTGCAACATCGTGACGGTCAGGTGTTCAAGCAGGCGCAGAAGCGAGGCACTTCTACCGCTTACATTCCGTTACCGGAATGTGACATTGCCGGCGAGTAGAGGTTATGGTCGTCCGGTGCCCCGGTTCAAAGCCGGGACATTCCCGTCAGTATGCCGAGCCCTGCCGCTGAACCGGGACCCCAGCTCATAACTGGCAGGGACGGGGGAACCACGTTTCCACGGCTTCGAAGGAAGCCTTGGGGTTAAGTCGATAGCGCTCCGTCCTTGACGGAAGCGTTGCCGGCCGGGTGTCTCCGACCCGAACCCGACAGCTCACCCCGCAGGCATGGGAGAGGCAATCAACCATGTCCAAGAACACCACTTCCGCACGCCATCGTGCCGCTGCAAACCGCTCTATTGTGCTGACAGGCCTGTCTTCGACAGCTAAAGCACACGCCCGCACCATCGGCAGGCCAGCCCTGATCGCTGTGGCCGCGTCCGGAATGCTCTTCAGTGCCGGCACCGCAGCCCAGGCAGGCGTCCACGGCCCTGACACGGCCGGAAGCACCAACGTCCAGGGCCAGGCCAGCGCACCCGCTGCCGCCCCGGCAGCCGCCACGGCTCCCGCAGCAGGCAACGTCCACACCGTCGTTTCGGGTGACACGCTGGGCGCTATTTCCGCCGCCAACGGTGTTGCCCTCAACGACGTCCTGGCCGCCAACGGCCTGTCGATCACTGCCATCATCTACCCCGGCGACCAGATCCAGATTCCTGGTGCCGGCTACGCTGCGCCGGCACCTGCCCAGGCAGTCGCTGCGCCGGCCGCCCCGACCAACACCGGCATCCGGCTGGCGTCCACCGCGGCACCGGCAGCTCCGGCAGCTCCTGCAGCCGCGGCTCCGTCCGGTGCAGCAGGCTCCGCCATCCTGGCGTCCGCCTACTCACAGGTGGGAATCCAGCAGGACTGCACCGCCATGGTGGAGAAGGCACTGCGCTCGGTCGGTAAGAGTGTGGGAGACCTGGCCCCCGGCCAGTTCTTCCAGTACGGCAGCGTGGTGGGGGCCCCGGCCGCCGGTGACCTGGTTATCACGGCCGGCCACGTGGGCGTTTACGCCGGCAACGGCCAGGTTGTCAGCGGCGGCGTGGACGGTTTCAAGACCGAAGTCCACTCCATCAGCTGGCTCACGGGAGCATCCTTCGTCCGCGTAGCGTGATCCCAGCCGGAACGAACGGCGGCGGGGCAGCCTCAAGCAGCCCCGCCGCCGCCGTCCGCTGATTTTGTCAGGTCCCGCAGAAAGTCCGGTAGCTCCCGAAGTCCTCCGGCGCGGGGCCGGCATATCGCTCAAGGCCAGGCCGCTCCGTATACGGATCCGCCAGCACATTTACTAAACGGTTGAAGGGGCCAAGGTCCCCGGCCGTGGCTGCTGCGAGGGCCTCCTCAACCAGGTGGTTCCGGGGGATGTACACGGGGTTGGCCCGGTTCATGGGTTCCGCGTCCGGAGCAAGCGCCTGCCAGCGTTCAGCCCAGGCCTCGAACGCTGCGGGATCCACAAACAAATCACTGACAGCTTCAGTGGTTCCACCGGCTGCTGAGCTGAGGCTGCGGAAGAACGACGTGTAGTCCACTTCCCCTTCCGCCAGCATCGCCAGGAGTTCGTTGGCCAGCGGCGCCACCACGTCGTCCTGGGCCGCCGCCTCCAGCCCGAGCTTGGCCTTCATCCCGGCCAGCCAAGCGGCGCTGTATTCCCCGCGGAAGGCGCCGAGCGACTCCACGGCCATGGCAACAGCCTGCTCCTGGTCCTCATGGAGCAGGGGCAACAGTGCCTCGGCGAGCCTGGTGAGGTTCCATTCGGCAATAAGCGGCTGGTTGGCGTAGGCATAGCGCCCGCCCTGATCGATTGAGCTGTACACGGCGGCCGGGTTGAAGGCGTCCATAAAGGCACAGGGACCGTAGTCGATGGTTTCGCCGGAGATGGCCATGTTGTCCGTGTTCATCACACCGTGAACAAACCCCACCAGCATCCAATGAGCAACCAGCGACGCCTGGGCGGCTATCACAGCATCAAAGAAAGCCACATAGGGGTGTGCAGCCTTGGCCGCTGCCGGATAGTGGCGGCCGATCGCATGGTCGGCAAGGCGGCGGAGGAGTTCAGTGTCGCCATTGACCCTGGCGAACTGGAAACTCCCCACCCTCAGGTGGCTGCCCGCGACCCGGGTGAGTACAGCCCCGGGCAGCATCGTTTCGCGCTGCACCGCCCGCCCTGTCCCGACGACGGCGAGGGACCGCGTGGTGGGGATCCCCATCGCGTGCATGGACTCGCTGACGAGGTACTCGCGCAGCATTGGGCCGACGACGGCGAGGCCGTCGCCCGCGCGGGCGAACGGTGTGCGTCCGGAACCCTTAAGATGAACGTCGCGGAGCCGCCCGCGGGCGTCCGTGATTTCCCCGAGGAGCAGTGCCCGGCCGTCGCCCAGAATCGGCGAGTAACCGCCGAACTGGTGGCCCGCATAAGCCTGGGCAACAGGAGTGGCACCGTCCGGGACCAGGTTGCCGATCAGCAGGCGCGTCCCTTCAGGAGTGCGAAGCTCAGCCGGATCCAGGCCCAGCTCAGCGGCCAACGGCTCATTCAGGACCAGAAGTTGCGGGTCCGGAGCCTCCTCCGCCTGCCAGGGAACGGCCAGCTCTTCGAGGTCGCGGGCGAACCGGCCCTCGAAGGACAGCGTGGTTTCTGCTGCAGCTCTCATCTCTCAAGACTACCCGCGGGGGCTGTATCCACAGCCGACTCCGGGGGCTCCGGAAGTGGGCAGCGCCTAAAATGTTTGTCCCCTGGACTCGCTGCAACGCTTAGACGTGCTGCTTGAACCAGGCCAAGGTGTCGTTCCAGGCTGCCGTGGCCTGAGCCTCGTTGTAGCGCTCGCCCGTATCATTGTGGAAGGCGTGGTCGACGCCGGGATAAACGGTGATCTGATGCGTGATGTTGTTCGCTGCCAGGGCATCGCGGAGGGCGGGCATGGCCCCGGTGATCCGCTGGTCGCGTTCAGCGTATACGCCGAACACCGCTGCCTTGATTGAGGGAACCTTGGTCAGGTCCGGGGCGGGTCCGTAGAACGCGGCGGTGGCTTTCAGGCCGGGCAGCTCCGTCGCCGCCTGCCAGGTGATGCCGCCGCCAAAGCAGTAGCCATTCATGGCTATCCGCTCCGGGTCCACAAAGACCTGCCCTTGGAGGTACTCCAAAGCCGCCGCGAAGTCCGCAACGTGGCGGGGGGCCCCTGCACGGGTGAGTGCTCCGGAGACTGCGTCGGAGTCGAGGCTGGCGGTCCCGCCCTCCCGGCTCAGCAGGTCCAGGGCCAACGCAGCATAGCCGGCCTTGGCGAAACGCCGCGCAACGTCCTGGATATGCGGTGTGAGCCCTCGGTTTTCGTGGCAGATCATCACCGCCGGACCGGACTGTCCGGAGTCCGGCCGCGCGAGATAACCACTGATCTCGGTGCCGCCGGACGCGAACGTGACGGTCGCCGTCGTGAGCCCCGCATCTCCTTCCGGCACGGAAAGCGGGCTTTTTGCCCCGGGAACCGCACTTCCGGTGGGTGCGCTGCCGGCCGCGGAGGAAGGCGGGGGGCCGGAGCTCGGCATCGGGTCGCTGCCGGAGGGTACTTCCTCCGGGGTGCAGCCCACCAGCAACATGGCTGCTGACGCTGCGGTCATGCTTCCCATGATGAACGCGACCCGGCGGGTGAATGTGCGGTGGGACATCTCGCCGGCGCGGTAATCGTCGAAGAATTCCTCGATCAGATACCGTTCAAACTTTCCAAGCTCGATCATCACAGGCCTCCTCGGCTGAGGCGAATATCCTCCTCCCGCTCCGGAAGTCCCGCAAGGGCCGGTGGCCTCTGGTGGGCTGTCGAACCCGCGAGCTCAGAATTGTTCAGCCGGGATGCTGAAGCCCAGGTCAAGGAGTCCGCGGCCGGCCTGTTCCAGGATCGGATCCATGGTCAGCGAAGCATGGTTGAGCAGGACGTTGACATCGCGCTGGATGCGCTGCAGGGGATGCGACAGCCGGTGGACGCTACCGCCTGACCCCGTGAGAATGAGGCGGACGGCCTCGGCCGACGCCGCGCCGCTCAGGCCAAGGGAGAGCCGGTACCGGGACCGTTCCTCGTCCGTGAAAGTCACGGGCGGGCGCTCATACGCACCGGAAACCACCCGAACGGCTTCTTCCCAATGCAACCGCGCAGTGGCAACCTGCCCGTATGCCTGTGTAAAGCGGGCCTGGGCGAGGGGTGAATCGGCCTGGCGCAGCTGCACCGTCTGCTTGACTTTGCGCACCATCATCAGCCCGCGGAACACCTCGAGGGCGTGCTCGGCGGCACCCAGGGCGGCCGCGGGGGCAACCATGTTCAGGAACGTGGCCATCGGGACGTGGATGTTCGGATCCGGGTGAATGCTGCTGCCGGGGTTGTCCGCCGCCGCCAGCCGGTCCCAGGCCAGCGCCCGGTGCGCAGGGACAAAGAGCCCTGCAGCCCTGAGGTCATTACTGCCGGTCCCCCGCAGCCCGGCCGTGTGCCACACGTCCAGCAGTTCAAGTTCAGCCACAGGGACCAGGAACTGCATCCGGGCACCGCCGTGCTGTGCGGCCAGCAGAGCCCATTCGGAGTGCATGACGCCGGAGGCAAAGCTCCACCGGCCCGAGATAGTGAAACCGCCTGGAACTTCCGCTGCTTTGCCCGGGGGCGCCCCGGTGGCTGCCGCCAAGGGGGCGGGCCCGTTGGCGAACACTTCGTCCTGGGCCTGTTGGGGCCAGCGTGCCAGCATCCAGACGTGCTCCACGAGGTGCCCCACGCTCCAAGCAGTGGAGACACAACCCTGCGCCAGCCGGCGCACCACCTGGACATAGGTTTCCAGGCCCATGCCGAATCCGCCAACAGCCTTGGGTGCGAGCATCTGGAAGACGCCCGCTTCCTTCAGTTCCGCCATCGTGGCCTCCGGGACCTGCCGGATCCGCTCGGTCTCTTCGGCGCGCTCCCGCAGCCGCGGAACAAGGGCATCCACACGGGCCAGCAGCTCATCGTGGGTGGGGACCTGGACGCTGGCAGGTGCAGAAGCAGGAACGTCACCGGGCATGGCCTCCGGAAGCTCGATGGTGTGTGCCGTGTGGTTCCTTTTCGCGGACAGGTAACGGTGGTTGGCCTCCGAAAGGTGGACGCCGGTGGGAACCTGTTCCCTGACATTGATGCCGAGGGCCGCCAGCTGGCCCACCTTGTCCGGGTTGTTGGTGAGGAGGCTGATGCGGCCTGCGCCAAGTGCTCCAAGCATCTGGGCCGCAGAGCTGTAATCGCGTTCATCCTCGCCGCGGCCCAGCGCGAGGTTCGCCTCGTACGTGTCCATGCCCTGGTCCTGTAACGCGTACGCGTCGAGCTTGGAGTAGAGGCCGATCCCGCGCCCTTCCTGGCGGAGGTAAAGGAGGAAGCCCCCGACGGCGGAGATTTCCTCGACTGCCTCGCGCAGCTGTGGGCCGCAGTCGCAGCGCTCGCTGCCGAAGACATCGCCGGTGAGGCACTCGCTGTGGAGCCTGACCAGGGGTGCCTTACCTGACGATCCTTGGTCAAGGAGGGTCTGCTCCCACTCACCGAGCGCCAGCAGCAGGTGCTCCTGACCGTCGGACAGTCCGTGGAACGTCATCACCTCGGCCGTGGCCATGAAGCCGTCGGGGAAACGCAGCGGGACGGTGACCTGGCTGCGCACGGTGGCCGGTTGTTCGTAGGGACGCACCATGGTCCCGGACAAAACGGTCATCTCAGCTCCTCGGGAAGCAGGTACGAAGGCAGCGGGTTGACCCCGCAGTGAACGAAGCCAAAGCCAGCAGTATTAGTTGAATATTAAAGTAAACCGTACAGCCCATTGGTTCACGACGCAAGCGGTTCGAGAGTCAAGAAACTTCATACTTGAAGTAAACGGCCTACACTGAACCCATGGAGCATGACAATGAGCCACGCTGGCTGAGCAACGATGAACGCGATGTCTGGCTGACACTGGTGGGCGTCATGATGAAGCTCCCTGCTGCGCTGGACACCCAACTGCAGCGTGATGCCGGGCTGAGCCACTTCGAATACATGGTTCTGGCCGGACTGTCCGAAGCGCCTGCCCGCACCCGCCGGATGAGCGATCTTGCCGCCTTCACGGAGTCCGGCCTCCCCCGCCTGTCCCAGGTGGTGGCCCGCTTGGAAAAGCGTGGCTGGGTCAGCCGTTCCACCGATCCCTCCGACGGCCGGATCACGCTGGCCACGCTCACCGACGAGGGCTGGCAGAAGGTCAGCCGGACGGCTCCGGGGCATGTGGAGGCCCTCCGCAACCTCGTGTTTGATCCCCTCACAAAGGCGCAGTCCCGCCAGCTGGGAAGCATCGGCAGACGGATCATGACCGCCGTCGACCCCGCGGACCGTTGCCTGCGGACCGGGGGCCCGGCGTCCGAGCCTAATGACGCAGGCCCCGCCGGAGGGTGAGAACAGCTGCCCCCGCGGCCAGGGCTCCGGCGGCCAGCCGCCTCGGGTTCTGCGCGTCGGGGCGCTTCTGGAACGCGAGGGTGTCCATCAGGAGCTGACTGGTCCCGGCGCCGGTGGGACTGGTGAAGACCACCGGAATCGTTCCTTGGCCGAGTTCGGTCATATCGATTCGGAAGGTGTAGGGATCGTCCGGGTTGTCAGGGTAAAGGCGCATGCCTTTGCGCATCGCGGGTACCGGTGTGAGCGGCTTCATCATCAGCTGGTTGCGGTGGACGGCCACTTCGACGCCGGCGCCCATGAGCAAGCGATTGAACAGGTTGGTGACAGGCCCGGGGGCGGGTGCGTACCAGCCGCACAACGCGGACCACACCTCCGCGTGCGGCGGCAAATCGGTACGCAGCGCTTCGTGGGGAAGGCGGAGCAGAAGGCGGAGCAGTGCTGTGCCGAGGGGGGTTGCCGCTCCCTGGCCGCTGATTGCCCCGGTGTTCGTCAGGACCACGACGCCGACGCCCTCGCTCTGAGCCAATGCCAGATGCGCCAGGAAGCCTGACAGGATACCGTCCTTACCCACGATGCGGTGCTCCCCTTCCGCACCGATATTGAATCCCAGCGCCACTCCCGGCAGGCGCGGATCAGGCTGGAAGTGTGGCTGGAACATCAGCTCCGCCGTCGAAGGCTGCAGTATCGCCCCCTGGCCTGCGGCTCCTCCGGGAAGCAAGCAGGCGGTGTAGCGGGCCATGTCTGCGGCCGTCGAGTACAGGCCTCCTCCCCCGGGCGCCGGCACCTCGAAGTCATCCACAGGGACCAGCCCCCGGCGGCGGATGACGTAGCCGGTGGCAAGGCCGGGCAGCACCCGCACGGAGCGGACCAGATCGGTGTGATCCATGCCGAGGGGATCGAAGATATGCGCGCGAAAGTAGTCGCCCAACGCCTGGCCCGTGACATCCTCGACAATCTGGCCCAGCGCTGCGAAACCGTGGTTGCTGTAGGCCCACTTGGTCCCCGGCTCGATCTCCTGCGGCAATCCACGGCGGTAGTAATCCCCCAGCGGCACCAGCCGGGGTGCGCTGATGCCCGCGCCAAAGCCCGGACGGAGCAGGTCCGGGAGCCGGCGCCAATACCCGACGCCGGACGTGTGCGTGAGCAGGTGCCGGACCGTGGCCGGTGGGAGGTCCGGCCGGACGGGCCTCAACCGGAAGGTGGTGAGGTAGCGGTTGGCCGGGGCGTCCAGATCGATGAGCCCCTGCTCCCACAGCTGCATGATGGCCACAGCGGTGACCGTTTTCGTGAGCGAGCCGACCCGGAAAACGGTGTCTTCAGTCACCGGTTCGCCGGTAGAGGTATCCGCGACGCCGTGGCTGTGGAACCGGGGCGGCCTTCCGTTGCGGACTATTGCCACTGCCACTCCGGCCGAGGGCCAGATGTTCAGCACCTCGGCGGCCTTCGCCCGCACGGCAACCTCATCCGCCTGCTCAGGCTCTCCGGTGATATGTTCGGTGGACACCTTGCATCAACTCCTCCCGCTGGCTCTTTTCTGCAGGGTGACCGCTCAACCACGAGGGTCGATCGGAGTGATAATTCCCAGCCTGTCCTCGATTGCGGCCGCGGCGTCCAGGCACAGGTCTTCCCGGAACCGCGGCCCGATCAGCTGAACCGCCTGCGGCAGCCCCTCCCCGAGGCCTACAGGCAGAGCCACGGCAGGCAGGCCCAGGGCGTTGACCGCCATGGTCAACCGCATGCCCCTGATTGTTTCAGCGACCTTCCCCTCGTCGAGATCGGTACCGGCCTCGAAAGGAACGCCGGTGTAGACGGGTCCGGCGATCAGGGGATGGGATTCCTGGAACTCGCCCCAGGCGCGCAGCAGCGACTGCCGCGTCATGAAGCTTTGCAGCGTCGTGACCGGGTCGGAGGGTCCGGCGATCTCGTAAAAGGCCGAGAAAAACCGTTGCGTAGGCAGCGGAAGCGTCGGGCCCATGGTTTCCCATAGGGCCTGGACCTCCGCCGTGTTCAGCATGGCCAGGAGAGTCCTTGCAGCCTCGTCGATTGATGGCGGTTCCACTTCCTCGACGGCGTAGCCCGCATCCCGGAGGGCTTGGGCTGCCCTGGCAAGGCCGTCCTGCACCTGCTTGGCGGTCCCCTGGCCGCAGGGATCCATAACGAGTGCGACGCGGATGGGCTTACCTGGATCGGGCCCTCGGAGCGGGGCAGGCACTGACCACGGATCGCGCCAGTGCGGCCCCGCCATGATTTCGAGGGCGATCCTCAGGTCTGCGATCCGCCGGGCCAGTGGGCCTTCCACATCTGTCAACTGGACGCCGATCGGCACCTCGGCCGGTTCGATCGTGGCGTGTGGGATGCGGCCGAAAGTGGGCTTCAGCGCGGTGATGCCGCAGCATTGTGCTGGCCACCGGAGCGATCCCAGGCCGTCATTGCCCAGGCCCAGGGGTGTCATGCCGGTGGCCAGCGCTGCCGCCTCGCCTCCGCTGGAAGCACCGGGCGTCCGCGAGCGATCCCAGGGATTGACAGTGGCACCCCACAGCTCGCTCTCCGTGTGCCACCGCACCGCGAGGCTCGGGCAGTTGGTCCGCCCGAGCGGAATGGCGCCTGCCCCTCGCAGGCGCCCGACCTGTGGCGCGTCCTGCGAGGGATACGCGTCTGACAGCGCCCGGAGACCGGCGGTGGTCGGGGTGCCGAGGAGGTCGATGTTGGCCTTAACCGTGAAGGGGACCCCGTGCAGGGGAGGCAACTCGGCCCCCTGGGCTGTGGCCTGGTCGGCTGCTGCTGCAGCGGCCAGGGCATCCTCTGCCAGCACAACAGTGACGGCGTTGACTGCTGGATTCACCTGGGAGATCCGCCGCAAATGCGACTCCACCACTTCCCGGCTGGAGGCCTGCTTTGACCTGATAGCCCCGGCCAGCTCACCGGCGCCCATGCGCCACAGGTCCGAGCCTGTGACAGCCATGTCCATCACCTGCCTCGGGAGCATCGTTGGTCCGTTGTGGGAATCGCGGCGAGGCCTTCAGTATCGCTTCTGACGGGAAGCTTGTACATGGGAGTTCCGGAGGGCAGCGGTGGGTTGGGTCCAATGACTCTGGACCTGCCGGTCAACTCCCCCAGACGATGGACAGGAGGGGGTGCATGTGGAGAGAATCACCGCTGAAGACCGGCTTACTCTCTGGCCGGACGAGCTGTGGCCCCAGGACGTCGGCGCACTGGCAGTCATCGACGGCGCGGCGTTTCTCGGAGCAGACGGGGGCTTCCGTCTCGCCGCCGCCCGGGAGGCTGTCCAGCGGCGGCTCCACCTGCTGCCGCGGTTCCGCCAACTGCTCTTCACGCCCGCAAGGGGTCTCGGTTGGCCGGTGTGGGTGGACGATCACCGGTTCAGCATCGAGCACCACGTCAACATCGCACCGGTGCCTGCTCCGGGAGATGAAGCTCAGCTTTTGGAGACCGTCGAACGCCTGCGCCGTTGCAGATTGGACCGGGACCGCCCGCTCTGGGAGATGTGGTTCCTGCCCGGGCTGCCTCAAGCCCGCGTGGGTCTGTTCATCAGGCTGCACCATGTAGTGGCCGACGGCATGGCAGGGGTCGCAGACCTTGCCGCGTTCCTCGATGTCAGCCCGTCCGCCGAGCCTCCTGATTCACCCCCGTGGAGTCCTGCAGCATTGCCCTTTGGGCGGGATCTCATCATCGATAACCTCCGGCGCAGCGCGGCCGGCCTCACACATTCGCTGACCAGCATCGCCGACCCTGTGGGTGTGCTGCGTCGCGCCCGGACGGCTTGGCCCTCCCTGCGCGAACTGTTGGCCGAAGAACCTGGACCCCGCACAAGCCTCAACCGCGTGACCGGCGCGGATCGCAGATTCGGCCTGCTCCGCGCTGACCTCGAACCGGTCAGGCGCATCGCCCACGCCAACGGCGCCACAATCAACGACGTCCTGCTGACGATCACCGCCGGTGGCCTGCGGGGCCTGCTCCAAAGCCGGGGCGAGCCCGTACAGGGAGTGGCCCTCCCGGTCTATGTGCCGGTCTCCCTGCGAACCACCCAGGGTGCACCGAAAGTGGGCGGGAACCTCATCACGCAGATGGTGGTCCGGCTCCCGGTCAGCCCCGGCGATCCCGTGCTGAAACTTCGGCACATTGCGGCTGAAACCGGCAGGCGAAAGGCCATGGCACGCCCATCACTGGGAACCACCTTCCGCAGCCGGCTGGTGGGTGCGGTGCTGCTGCGGCTCATCATCCGCCAACGGATCAACCTGGAAACCGCGGACCTGCCCGGGCCGCAACGGCAGCTCTACTTCGCCGGGTCCCCGCTGCTCGAGGTCTTCCCGCTGTTGAACCTGACCGGCAATGTATCCCTCGGTGTCGGCGCGATGTCATACGCCGGTCAGTTCAATGTCATGGTGGTTGCCGACGGGACTGGCTATCCGGACCTCAGCGAGTTCATCGCCGCGGCCCGGACGGAACTGCGGGTACTCCTGGCCGCTGCGGCCTAAGCTGGTCTCGTGACTGCGACGCCCTCCCCGAGCCCCCTTGACGTCGTCATCCATTCAGGGCCGGCCGACTGGTGGGTGATCCTGGCCGGACTGGGGCCGCTCGCCGTCCTGATTGCGGCCCTCCTGGCTTTCTATATCAACTGGCGGACCCTGAAACAGCGAACCACCGCAGATAAGACCACCCTGGAACAGAAGCGCGAAGCGGATGCCCAGGCCCTGCAACAGAAGACCGAGGCGGACAGCCGGGCTGAGTGGTGGCGCCGGACCCAGTGGGCCTTGGACCGTGCGCTGGACGAGGATGAAGGGACCAAGGCCCTTGGCCTGGCGACCCTGGACGTCCTGGCCCGCAGTGAGCTGGCACGCAAGGAAGAACTCGAGCTTTTCGACATTGCCTGGAAAAACGTCTCCGGTGACGAAAACGGGGAACCCGATGGCGCCGTGGTCGCAGCGGGCTTCGGGGAAGTGGAGGGCGTAAACGAAACGGCAGCCGGGGCGGGGAACTCGGGCGGGCTCCCCGCCGATGCCGTGGACTCCGGCGATTACATGGGCGACAATGGAACGACATATGAGGACGAGGCCAAGGAGGTTGGACCATGAGTGCAGGCACATCTGAACACCGGTACATCCATACTCCCCGGAACGCCTCCCCCGCGCCGGCCAAAAAGGTCTCGCCAGCCGAGCACCGCGTTCAAGTGGCCGCAGCGAGGCTGCGCGTGACCCTTGATGAACGTCTCGGGCGCGAAACTCCGGCCAAGACCAAAGCCCTGGCAAAGGAACCCATTTAGCCCAGCCCGCCTGAGACGGCCCACAGCAGTATGGCGATGACAAATACAGCCGCGCTGACAATCTTTGTGGAGTCCGCCATGTCAGGGCCTCTTCCCCGGTATACGGAGCCGTGCAGCCCTGAGGTTCCGGGTGTGGAGAACGACGGCGAGAATGATCAGCGGAACGTGGATCGCCGGCAGGTTGTGCGCGAACCACTTGGGCAGATAGATGTCCGTCACGGAACCTGTGGGGTCACCCAGGCGCCGCGCGAGGGGCGTCAGCGGGCAGTGGAAACCATTGGCGGCAAAGATCAGGGTTTCGCCGGCAACCACAGCTGCGGCTTGACCCGCCCTCCGGTCAGATTGCCCCCGGATCCCGGCGTACAGCACGAACACCATGCAGGCCTCGATCGTAAACCAGGCAAACGTGTGAAATACCTTGACAGCTTTCAGCGCCAGGCGATGTTCGGTCATATCCCCACTGAAACACCTGCCTCCGAAGCTTGAGCAGGGTCTTTTGTCCTCTTGTGCGACGGAATCAACACGATCCATAGTGGCCACATACAGCAAGGTGCTGGTCTGTTTTTGCAGTCCATAACCAAGGTCGCGAGGTCACCATCATGGACAGCCAAAAGAGGTTGTTTCCGTCCGTGTCGCCCTCGGCGGTCCCCGGGGGCGCTGCCAATTCCCGGTTCGGCCGCCGCGTGGCCCTGGCAACGGCTTTGGTGACTGTCCTGACGTTCGGACTGGCCCTGACCGCCCTGCCGGACAAGGTCCCCTATCCGTTCACGAGTGAGGTGATATCCGATCAATGGCCGGGCGACTACTACTGGCTGTTTCCGGCCATGATCCTGATGCTGCTCTTCGTGGCACTCGTGGCGGCTGTGCATGAACACACTCCGCCGGACCGCAAGGTCTACAGTCTGCTGGCCCTGGCCGTGGCGGTCATTGCAGCTGCCGTTCTTCTGATCGACTACTACATCCAGGCCACGGTTATGCAGCTTAGCCTCGAAAAGGGGCAGCTCGACGGATGGGCCATTTTCAGCCAGTACAACCCGAACGGCATCTTCATCGCCCTCGAGGAGCTTGGCTACCTGCTGATGAGTGTGGTGTTCCTCTGTCTGGTTCCGGCGCTGGGCAGCGGAACCCGTCTCGAGAAGAGCCTGCGTTGGCTGTTTCTGCTGAGCTTTGCAGCCGTTCTCCTGGCGCTCGCCGTAGTATCAGCCCTTCTTGGCATCGACCGGGGCGACGTCTTCGAGATTGCCGTCATCAGCATCGTCTGGCTGACACTGATCGCGGCAGGACTTCTCCTGGCCCGCCTTTTCAAACGTGACTTCTCAGCAGGCGAGGCCTCCGCTGAATCCTGACGGCACTATTGCACCGCCACGGCAATGACGACTGCGTTGATCAGGAGATTCAGCACCAGCCAACGGTGGAAGTAGAGGGCGGTGAGCACCAGGGATATCACCGCCCCGGTCACAGCAGCTGCCGGCGCCCATGCGGCGCCGGTCATCACTGAAATCCCCGCGGCAACGAATGCGACGGCGGCAGCCACCGCGAGTGCCACGCTGAGCCGCCTCGCCGCCTTTTCCATTCCAAGCCGCGCAGCGATCCAGGAGCGGCGGGGATCGAAGGGCGCCTTGGCGGGATCGAAGGGCGTACACCACAGGCCCAGGTGAACCAGCCCGTGGGCCACCAGGAACAGCACTACAATCCAGGTCATGCCACTTCCCCCTCCCACGCTCCGTGCGGACCAACGCAGAGGGACCAGCGCTGATCAGTGCAGCTCAATGCAGCTCAATGCAGCTCAGTACGGCTCAATGCAGGAGCCAGGATCCGTCCGATGGGGGCTCCGGCTGATGCCGCCGTAGTTTCCGGATCAGAATGAGGAAGGGCCAGGCCACCAGCTGCATGAGGCCTGCCGTGATCAGCAGACCAACGAAGAGGAGCAGAACCGGCGAGTAGATGAGAAACACAGCAACAACGGCGGCAATGTACCCGCCGATCAAGGCGCTGATCGTCCCGGCGTCCATCGCAAAACTCCCATGTCCCTTCAGTCGTCGAAATGGATCTTGACCGGGTGCGCGTTCCCGGCAGTGGCAATAATTTCCGTAGCGAGATCGCGGATGCTGACGTTGCGGGTCCGCGAGGCCCGGAACAGCCATTCGAGCGCCACGTCCTGGCTGCAGTGTTCCTGCCCGATGATCACACCAACGGCGATATCAATAGGCGGGCGCGCAGCCATCACCGCCCGCAGATTTTGCTCGGTTTCCCGCAGGGTGGCGATCCGAAGGACAAGTCGCAATCCCTTCGATGCGTCAGCAGCCAGGGCATGCGCGCTGGCAATGGCGTCCCTGCCGAACCCATGGGGCCGCAGGCTGTAGAAGCTCATGGCAGCACTGGCTTCGCCTTCCAGCTGAACCGGCAGCGCCAGGACTGAGAGCACCTTCTCGCGCCTCGCCGCGTCGATGAAGCTCGGCCAGCGCTCTTCGGATCTCAGATCCGTGACAAGGACCATCGCCTCGTCCAGGGCAGCCGACAACCCAGGTCCCTCGCGGTACCGGGTCTGGACGTCCTCCAGGCCTCGTGTGGGTTCTTCGGAGCCGCCTGTGTGGGGGATGCCGGAAGCTCTGAGCACCGTCATTCCGCAGGAGACGTCCCCGGAAACGAAGGCCTGTTGCCCAGCGCAGAAAACCGCAAGGTCTTTAAGGAAGCCGGAAAGGTCCGCACAATCCAGGACAAGGTCCTCGACATGACGGGTGATGTCGGCGGCGGGATAGGAGAGGGGAACTCGGGCAGACATGGGCAACCTTCCGGATGCTGGGATCCAACCCAGTCTTAACTGGCGTCCGCATTCTGCCTAACGGTCTTCCCAGCCTACTCCCTTCTGCCCGCCCGCGAGGAAGTACGGACCCCCTATTGCTGCAGCTACGGACCGCCGGGCTGCGTGGGCCGAAACCTCGGCGTGGATCATTTGGCGAGGGTCCCCCTCGCCCGGGCGTACACCTTTACTGACGCAGGTACAAGGGACCATCGCCCGGTCATGGGGCATACCCTGACTGCTACATTGGCACGGCCAAGGCAACGCCGGCTTGGCAGATGCCGGTCAATCCGGAAGGACGCACCATGCTCTCTGACACTTCCCGCCCCATCATCCAGGCAACGCTGCCCGTGGTTGGTGCAAACATCGAAGAAATCGCCAAACGGTTCTACAAACACATGTTCGAGGCGAGGCCGGACCTGCTGGACGGTCTTTTCAACCGGGGAAACCAGGCGGACGGCCGGCAGCAGCAGGCACTGGCCGGATCGATCGCTGCGTTCGCCACCCTCCTCCTGGAAAAACCGGATCAGCTGCCTGACCATCTGCTGTCGAGGGTTGCCCACAAACACGTCTCACTCGGCCTGGCCCCGGACCAGTACCAGATCGTCCACGAACACCTGTTCTGGGCCATCGTTGATGTACTGGGGGATGCAGTGACGCCGGAGGTGGCGGCTGCCTGGGACGAGGTCTACTGGCTGATGGGCAACCTGCTGATCAACCAGGAACGCGGCCTCTACAACGCTGTCCACCTTTCGCCGGAAACCATCTGGCGGACCTGGCGCGTGGCCGAGCGCATTCAGGAGACGGACGACGTCGTCACTTTCGTGGTGGAGCGTATTGACGAACGGGAAGTGAAGCCGTCGCTGCCCGGACAGTATGTGACCATCAAGATGCTCATGAAGGACGGCGTGCACCAGCCGCGGCAGTACAGCCTCACCCGTGCGGACGACGGCCGTCACCGTCATTTCGCCGTCAAAAGGGTTCACGGGCTCAGCACTCCCGACGGCGAGATGTCCAGCCTGCTGCATAACGATGTCAAGGTGGGCGATGAGGTGGTGCTCTCCGCTCCGTTCGGCGACGTGGTGCTGGAGTACACCGACCGGCCGGTGGTGATGGCGAGCGCCGGCATCGGCATCACGCCCATGGCCGGAATGCTCTCGCACCTTGTCAAGGCCGGGTCCCAGCGCCAGGTAATGCTCCTGCATGCCGATGACAGTGCGGACTCGTTTCCACTCCGCAAGCAGGTCAGCGAGGACATCGGCGCGTTGGCCGAGGGCTCCATGCACAGCTGGTTCCTCAATCCATCCAATGGCGGCAATGCGGGCGGCTCCGCGTTCACAGGGTTCATGGATATCAATGCGGTGGAGCTGCCGATTGACGCCGAGTACTACCTCTGCGGCCCGCTGCCGTTCCTGCAGGCAGTACGGAGCGATCTCATCGCCAAAGGGACGCGCCCCAAGGACATCCAGTACGAAGTGTTCGGTCCGGATCTCTGGCTGGCTGACTACCAGTAAATTCGACGACGGCGTGCGGTCACCTTCCGAAGCCGGCTGGGGATAGTCTCAGACTGCGACAGGAGGGACATGATGGCTGCAGTATTTCTTGGCTGGAACCCGGACCGGTGGACAGGGTGGAACTACCGCGCCGTCGTCGAGGAGGTTGCCGACTCCGGCCAGCACGTTGAACGGTGGAGTGTTGGCCGCCGCCGCAACATCAAGCCCGGGACGGAGGCCTGGCTCGTGCTGCAGGGCGGCAGCGACGCAGGCCGTGGACTGATCGGCCACGGGACCGTGGTCTCGGAGACCTTTGAAGCCGAACCGTCCGGTGCGCCGGCGGCGCCCGAGACATACGTCAGTGTCGCCTTCGATGCGCTGCTCCCCCTTGGGGAGCAGATCCAGCCGGGAACCCTCGTTGCCGCTGTCCCCGGCATACGGTGGCAGGGCAGTAACCGGCGCACCGCAACGCCGGTCCCGCCGTCGTCGGAGCCTGGCTTACGTCAGCTCTGGCGGGAACAGGGGCCGGCTGCAGTGGACCCCGCCTGTGTGGTTCCCGGCACCTACCCCCGCGAAGCGGTAAGCCGGATTGAGGTGAACCGCTACGAGCTGGATCCGGGTGCCCGCCGGATGTGCCTTGCCTTCCATGGGACCTCGTGTGCTGCCTGCGGCTTTTCCTTCGAAGCCACTTATGGCGTGATGGGCGAGGGTTTCATCCACGTCCACCACACGGTGCCGGCTTCCCTGCTGGGAATCAGTTACCAGCTGGACCCGGTAGCGGACCTGGTGCCGCTGTGCGCTAACTGCCACGCCATGGCCCACCGTGGAGTCAGCACCCCGCGGACCGTCCCGGAACTTCGAAGCGTCATCGCAGCCTCGGGCCATGTGCGTGGCGAGACCGTCAGTGAGCAGGCCCTCGAAGCCCAGGAGAACGCGCGGCGCATCCTCGAAACTCACCATGAATGACGGCCCCAGCGCGGCTGGCTACTGACCTGCGGGGGTGGTCCCGAACATAAGTGTCCGCCGCCGGACATCGTAGTACACGGTCGCAGAACGCTTAAGGAGGCTTTGGAGGACCTCGGCGTCGTCCGCATCGAGGGTCAGGACCTCTTCCCATGCACCCTGGTCGAGCACAAGCTGGAGGGTCCAGATGCCTTCTTCTCCGGGGTCCCCCGCCACCCAGCTGAACTGGTAGTGGTTGACCTGGCGGACCTGGATGCTGTCATCGGTCATTGGTTGTTTTGGTGTGGGGCTCATGGTCCCCTCCTGATCGTGGATCGGTGCTGGGTCGGCCCGCGGCATAAGCCTTAAACCAATGTAGACCCGGGATCCGGCTTGATCCAGACCTTCGCAGTACACTCAAACCAACTTCAGGAGATGAGCGCATGAGTTTCTTCCAGGACCTGCCCGAACCGCCGGAACGTCCGCGCCCTCCACGTCACGTCATGCCGGAATGGCTTGGACCGCCGGCCGACGAGCTGCCCGGCGTTATCCATGTTGGAAAGTTCCTTCACCGTTCGCCGGGGTTCGTCATGGCCGTCAAGTGCGCAGAGGTCTACTCGAATGGCTGCGCCGTCGATGTCGTCTGGTGCGTCCGGCGGACCAACGAAAGTGACAGGGAATGGGCTGCAGGGAACGCGCGCTTCTTCCGGCAGCCGCCGCCCGGTCCGGGCTATGCGGAGGACCTTGAATCTGCGCTGCTCTTTGGGGCCGAGTTTCCCGACGGGCAAAAGACCACTTCCACGCACATCCGGCCCGGCATGTTTGACGGCAGCGAGACCGTCACCGGGCCGGTCCTGGTGGCCAACGGCCAAGGGGGAAGCGGCAACGACGATGAACTGACCGGAGCGACCAGGCTATGGCTGTGGCCGCTCCCGGCCGGCGGCGATCTGCGTCTGGTGGTCCAGTGGAAGGAAGCCGGAATGCCGGAACAATCGGTCCTGCTCGACGGCGGACAGATCGCCGCCGCCGCTCTGCTGGCCCAGAAGTACTGAACCACTACGTCCCCGTGCAACCAAAAGTTAACCCGTTTAGTCTCCCTCGGCGATCAAAAGTGGGCTAGCTTCAGGGAATCATGTCCGCCCTTGAGCGTAGGAGCACAGTATGAATACTTCCTCCCTTCCATCTCGCCTTAGTGCCGAGTTCCTCGGAACCTTCGTCCTTGTTTTCGGCGGTTGCGGCAGCGCCTTGCTGGCGGCCAAAGTGATTGCCGACGGGAACATCAACATGGGCATCGGTTTCCTGGGTGTGGCCCTCGCTTTCGGGCTCACTGTCCTGACAATGGCGTACGCTGTAGGCCATATCTCCGGTGGACACTTCAACCCCGCCGTCACCCTGGGCGCCGCACTTGCCGGCCGGCTCGAATGGAAACTCCTCCTCCCCTACTGGGTGACCCAGATCGTCGCCGCCTCCGTCGCGGGGCTGGTGCTGTTCGCCATCGCGTCGGGTAAAGACAACTTCAACGCAGTCGAGTCCGGTTTCGCTTCCAACGGCTATGGTGAGCGGTCCCCCGACGGCTACAGCCTGGTCGCGGCACTGCTGACCGAGATCGTACTGACCGCAGTGTTCCTCTACGTCATCCTGGGAAGCACGGACACCAGGGCACCGGCAGGCTTCGCTCCGATCGCCATCGGCCTGTCCCTGACCCTGATTCACCTGATCTCAATCCCCGTTACGAATACTTCCGTCAATCCGGCACGGTCGCTGGGTGTTGCCTGGTTCGCTGGAGCAGATGCCCTCGGCCAGGTCTGGCTGTTCATTGTGGCACCGCTGATTGGGGCAGCAATTGCTGGGTTCAGCTACAAGTTCATCTTCCCGAACACCGAGGACGTAGTGCTGGAGCGGTAAGCACTACCCGCGCCCTGGTGCGTTGAAGCCCGGGCTCAGTACAGGAAGATCGGCAGCCAATCGCGGTTGTGCGCATGCACCAGGGCGAGGAACAGTACAAAGTCGAAAAGCAGGTGCACCGTCACTACATAGGTGAAGGACTTTGTCAGTTTGAACGTGTAGCCCTGCAGGAGCGCGAACGGGAACGTCAGGAGCGGGCCCCAGGCCTGGTAGCCGATTTCCCAGAGGAATGACGTGAACACCACGGCCTGCAGGACGTTGGCGAGCCAGTCCGGAAAGTGGCGGCGGAGAAGCGTGAACGTGGTGCAGATGAAGAACAGCTCGTCCCAGATGCCCACCGTGTTCACGCCGAGGAAGAGCCGCCAGAAGATGGTGGGGTCGGAGGCGTCCGGCCAGTTCTGGTAAACCCCGGTGCGGATCAGGTAAACCGGCAGGATCAGGTACCCGAGGGCAACAACAGCGAACAGGTACAGCTTGGCAGCCAATGGCCATTTATGGCCCGTGTTCACCGGGAATCTGATGATTCTCTCGCGGTAGACAAAGCGCGACACCAGCCACGGCACCAGCACGGCCAAGGCCAGGACACCGCCCATCAGGGTCATGTGCGTGACACTGAGGTCCGCGTTAAGCGGAACCAGGCTGATGAAGACCATGCCTGCCGCGATCAAAGTGAGGTGCCGGGACAACTCGCGGTCGACGAGTACCGCCGCAACCAGGCTCGAGGCGAGCAGGGCGTAACCCAACATGTCATTCTCGACGCCGAACAGCAGCACCCCTGACGCGGAGAGCAGCGCCGCCGGCAGCAGCTTCCACGTGAGTGCGGTACGGGGTGGGTGGGTGGAGATCGATGTCACCACACCAGCATGTCAGGGCCGGCCGCCTCCGCGATACCAAAATGCATAGGCCGAGAGCCAGGGGCTCACGCCTCTGGCTCCCGGCCGCATGGATTGCCTGTGCACCACCAGGTGTTTAGCGGTGTACCTCGACTACCTTGCTCTTCTTCCAATCGGTCCAGCCAGTCCAGTCGGACCAGCGCCCATGGTCTTCCTTCACGCGGAACGAAACAAGATGGTAGACCTCTTCTGCACCCCTGCGGTCAAGGTTGCGGACGTGGTCCACACTGTGGATGGTCTTCTTGTCGTCGTCATTGACTTTCACCGTGAAGTGAGAGTGACCAAGGAAGTCGTCGCTGCGCCGCGGGCCACGCTCGTCTTCGTAGCGAAGCTGGCGGACCTGGACGGTCCGGTCGTCGTTGCAGTGCACTTCAATCTTGAAATCGACTCTACTGCCCCGAAGATCGCGAGGATCCAGAGGCTTCACGGTACATCCGCGAACGCGGTCATTGTCGTTGTGGTTGGCTTGTGCCGGGCCGGCAACTGCCAGGGATCCAACGAACATACCTAACGTGAGGAACGGAACCAGGGCGATCTTTGCCCGGGTTGAGCGGGTTTTTGCGGTTTGAGTGATGGACATTTTGTTGCTCCTAGAAAGGATGGGATTCACCATTTTTTTCTGGACAGAGTTGAGCCGACGCGACTGAGCATGGCGCGACTGAGCATGTCTCGCGTGATCTGTGTGGCGGCCGCAGCCTGCCCGTCCCAATTTCAAATAGCACGCCCCGGCTAAGCGGGGGGCTTGGATCCGGACTCATCCTGTTCGTGGTCCGGTCGTTATATTTTGCGCCTGCGTATGGCCGGGCGCTAGGGCCGGAACTACCCTTTTTGCGGTCTTTTCAATCGGCCACCATAAGTGCAGGCCCGGATCGCGGCAACAGGCGTCACCAAAGCCACTCCAGCAACACGCCAACCACCCGAAGGCGACGCAGCCAACAACCCCAAAATGGCCCTCCTTCTAACTGTGGTTGGGCCGCAAACCTGAAGTACTTCCGCACGGGGACGGAATCTGAGAACATGCAAACAGGTCTCCAGACAAAGGGACAATCAGTAGCCGGGAAACGAAAATCCCCCGGACCGAGGTATCCCTTGGAAGATCTCAAATGGACTCTTTGACTTCAATTTTCATCGTCCTTGCTGCGGCCATTCTTTGGATTGCAATCACCTCCTCCATGCTTGCGCTTCTGGGCCGGGCGGAACGCCGCTCCGGAGTCAGGGCGCCCAGGAAGAGCGCCGTCCGTTCATCGCGCCGGCACGGCAGCATCAGCCCAAAACGACGGAGAGTACGCCGGGGGCGCCCGCCTCGCCGGGTAGCCCTGCGCCCCTGAGGGAAGTCGATGAAAAATCACGACGACGAACCCGGCTTTGAGGGCCCTCGCCCTGCGCATGTTCTCATCCCGGTGGCGCAGACAGCTTTGACTCCCCTCCGGTCCGCCGGGCGCGACCGCTATCTGGACACGTTGCGTGCCGTGGCGCTGGCGCGGGTAGTTGCGTTCCACAGCTTCTCAGGGGCTGTCTGGCTGAGCCTGGTGTTCCCCTCAATGGGTGTGATGTTCGCGCTGGCAGGATCCCTGATGGCCCGCTCATTGGATCGCTCGGCCGGCGGAGTTCTGAAAAGCCGAACCCGGCGGTTGCTGCTCCCGCTCTGGGCCTACGCCATCATAGTGCTCGGCCTGCTGGTTTTCGCGGGCTGGCGGCCGTGGCAGGAGGAGGAAGGCGCCTGGCTGAACATCGCACTGTGGTTCCTCCCTGTTGGGGTACCGCCGTACCCGGAAAACGCTGGCACGAACGATTTCCTCGCCGACTCCACCTGGGGTTTTCAGGCTGAAGAAATCCTTTGGTATATCCGGGCGTACTTCTGGTTCATGTTGCTTTCGCCGCTGCTGCTCAAAGCGTTTCGACGCTTTCCCCGGTCCGTCCTGCTGGCACCGCTCCTGCTCCTTGTAGCGCTGAATCAGGAACACGCCGCGCCATTACCCGACTGGGCAAACAGCACTGTCACCGATTTCGCCACCTTCGGTTCGTGCTGGATCCTTGGTTTCGCCCACCATGATGGCCTGCTGCGAAAGCTCCGGCTCCCGATAGTGATCGCCCTCGCGTTGGCACTTATGGCACTAGGACTCTCCTGGGCGGCCAGCCATCTAGGCGCAGAAGGCTGGAACCTGAACGATATCCCGATGGCCCAAGCGCTCTGGTCCTTGGGGTTTTGCGCGGTTCTCCTGCGGCTGTCCCCCGTCTGGCCTGCACTGCCGGGGCCAATGCGGATCCTTGACAGGGTGATAACGCTCATGAATAACCGCGCGATCACCATTTATTTATGGCACAACCTGCTGCTCGTGGCTGCGGTATCGCTGATTGACCTTGGCTGGGGAAACCTCTCCCTCAGCACGGCCATTCCCTGGTTACTGGAAAGCGACTGGCTGCTGTTCCTGAGCGTCTGGCCCCTTCTGGGAATCACCATCCTGTGCTTGGGTTGGATCGAGGACGTCGCTGCGGGCAGAACTCCCCGCATGTGGCCCGCAGGGTCCGGAGCATTGGCGGACAAGATACTCCACCACGGCCCTATCCAGGAGCGCTGACATGAATGATCCAAGGGCCACATCCCAGGTCACCTCGGCGGTATCGGCGCGCGCTGCCCGGCTGGCATCGATCCCTTCTTTCCAGCGTGTTGAGGCGTATATTCACGAGTTCGGGTCCCGCCGGCAGGGCCGGACAGGCGGCTGTGACTTCACCTTCGGCAATCCCCACCAGATGCCGGCGGACCGCTATGTCAACACGCTTCGGGCGGCCCTGACTCCGCAGGATGACCAGTGGTTCGCCTACCAGTCCAACGGCGAGGCGGCCCGTGAAGCGGCAGCGCAATCCCTGAGGCGGCTGCTGGACGTGCCCTTCCGGCCAGAGGACATCTACCTCACCACGGGCGGCTTTGCCGCTATCGCCTTGGCGCTGAAGACCGTGGCGGATCCCGGTGATGAGGTCATTTACAGCCTCCCTCCGTGGTTCCTCTACGAGCCGTTGGTCCTTGAAGCGGGCCTGGTGCCGGTGAAGGTGAAAATCAACACCACCACGTTCGACCTTGACCTCAGCGCGATCGAGGCCGCCGTTACGGAACGCACCAGGGTGGTGATCGTCAACTCGCCAAACAATCCCACCGGCCGGATATATCCACCGGAACTGCTGCGCCGGCTGGCAGAACTGCTGGAGGCTGCCTCGGCGAGGATCGGCCGGCGGATCTACCTCATCTCGGACGAGGCCTACAACCGGATTGTGTTCGACGGCCTGCGGTTCCACAGCCCTGTGGAGTTCTACCCGCACACGTTGCTGGCCTACTCCTATGGCAAGACCCACCTTTCGCCCGGACAGCGGGTGGGCTATCTGGCGCTGCCGCCCACCATGCCTGACCGGGACGTGATGGAACCGGCCATCAGCGGCCTGCAGGTGGCAATGGGCTGGGTGTATCCGAACGCCCTTCTCCAGCATGCGCTTCCCGAGCTGGAGCAATTCACCATCGACGTCGGCCAGCTGCAGCGCCGCCGGGACCGCCTTATCGAGGTGCTCGGCGGCATGGGTTACCGCGTCTGGCGTTCGGAGGGCACCTTCTACCTCTACATCCCCTCCCCGACTCCGGACGACGAGGGGTTTACCGAGTCACTTGCACGCAGGGATGTGTTCGTCTTGCCGGGCGTGCTGTTCGAGACACCGGGCTTCTTCCGGATCTCCCTGACGGCCAACGAGGACATGATTGAACAAAGCTTGCCCGCATTCGAGGCAGCAATAAAGGAAAGCCGCCCATGATGCTTGCTTTCGGCCTGACGCTTGATCAGTCCTTGACCCTCGGACGCAGGCCTCCGATGAGTCCTGCTACGGCTGCCGGCAGAGCGACGAGCCCGGCGACCAGTGGAGTAAGGGAAGGGGGCGTCATCATCATGGTGGCCAGGCCCACCAGCACTGCCGGTGAGGCCACGCAAATGGTCACCCATAGCGGATTGCCGCGGACCTGAGACCAAATAGCAGCTGCCAGCGACGCTGCAGATCCGGCAAGCATGACCAGCCGGCCCACGCGCACCCGTTCGATGAATTCCGGGTCCGATTCGGTGATGAAGAATGCCATCCGTTCCAGGGCGATGCATGTCACGACGATGGAGACAATGACCAAAACAGCCCACGGCAGGGATCGTCCCCTCCACCAGGGCAGGACGACATAGCGTTCGTCACCGTTCTGCGGACCCATCACAAAAGCGAGCCTACCGGCGTTCCGGCCACCCTCAGTCATCCTTCCGGCTGCGGCGGAGCTCCCCGGGGTGGCACTGGTCTGCGGTCAAAAGAGCACCGCCAGATGTTCGTTGACGTGTTCGAGGTCAAAGGCCGTGGGGTCCAGGGTCTCGCCGGGGCCTAGTCCCAACCATTCCCGGTACGTGCTGTGCTCCCCGTGGCCGGGATCGTTGACGGCCTGTACGATGCCCATCCATCCCCAGACGCCGCCACTGTCCTCGGCGGGGGCGGCACCGCGGCCCCCGGTGCACCGCGGGAACTGCCCGCCGTCGTCGGAATTCAGAACCCTTTCCAGCGTTACAGCGTGTTCCCAGTCATCGCCGAAATCGTAGGTGTAGGTCATGGTGCTTCCCACGGAAGGCAGCAGTTGGGCAGCTGTCACATTCGTTTCGTCCTGGGAGTTCTCACCATAGAAGTCACCCTCACCGTCAGGCGCCACCGGTGCATAGATTGGGCCGCGGAATCCCCCGGTCTGGAAATGATGCAGGTGGTAATCCTGCCAGGCGAACACCCTCTGGATCACCTGGTGCAGGAGCGGGAGCGGCATACCCGCTGGAACCAACACCCGCCGCCAGATAGGCGGTTTGGACTCTTTGAGTGCGATCTTCAGTTGCAGAATCGAACCCTCAGCCGGCCGGGGCCCCTCCCCGGGCGTCACAATCCCAGTGCGCTCACTGGGCTGAGGCTCCGATTCTTCGCCGGGCTTCTCACCCAAACCCAGTTCCGCCAGCACCCAGGGGTTGTCGAAAGCATCCGCCACGCAACCAATAAGCGCGGGGGGCACCCGGTAATGGGTGTCGATGGTCAGCAACCCAAGTTCCGCGAGTGCCTCCATGCGGTCCATTGCCAACCTGGTCAGCAAAGCGGCCATCGTTTTTTCTGCGTCCGGGGCGTGATCCGGGGTGGCCAGGACACGTTCCAGCGAGGGTGGCTCAGGGGTAGCCGCCGCCAGCAGGAGGGACGTCTGCATCGCGGATATGAGCTTCTCCCACGGCTGATCGGGATCGTGGCGTAGTACGGCCTGCTCAAGGAACCGCGAGGCGAACACGGAAAACTCCCCCAACTGCTCCGACGCCTCGCCGGCCAGGAAACCATCGGAGTGGAACGGCACCACCTTCGTTGCCTTGATGGCAATCAGTTCGGCGGCCTCAAGCGCGGCCCACATCTGTGCCAGCAGCGGTACCTCGTACATGCTCCGCACCGCCGGGACCCCATCGCCTGTGCCGTCCCGCTTGCTGCTACCTCTAACCGCCACGCCAACGCAGGCGGCGGCCGCTTCAATGTCCCGCAGGCGAAGCGCGCCGGTTCCCGTGACGGGTTTGCCGTCGCCGATCCACCGTAGCAATGCTGAGGCACGCTGAATCAGCGGCAGTGCCGAGAACGCATCGAGTGCCGTCTCTTGGGGAACTTCCGGAATGTTGATGAGGCTAGGCTCATCGTCGCGCTCAGCCAGGGAGTCAAAAAAATCCAGGACTTCTGCTAGTTGCTCCGAGGTTCCGGTCCACTTGCCCGTTTCGGACAGGAAGACGACGTAGGTGTGAACGGCGTCAACGGTATATGCAGCGTGTTCAACGTCCGGCGACCCGGTTCCCTGAAGGCCCGCAGTGGCTGCGATTTCTTCTGAGATGGCCAGCGCCAACGGCAAAGGCTCCAACGCTGTCGCCTGCGGACTCGGCGCCTTGTCAAGATAACGGCCCAGGACCGGTTCAACCAGCTTCAGGTATTGCAGGGCTGCAGCGGCCGCGCCGGGCGAGCCGTCGTCGAACCAGTGGACAAAGGTCGGAGCCAGAAGGTCCAAGGCACGGCTTGCCCTGAAGGAACTGAGAGAGACCGATCCGGGGTTCTGCCTCCCGCCCGGACGGTTTTCCACACGGCGTTTCTTGTTGCTCTTGCCCACACTGCACCTGTCTGCCGAAATTTGCGCTGTTGGTATGACGCTACTGAGTCTTGCTGCCGGATTCCACTTCCTATTGAGGCGGGAGCCCGGCCTGATTGGGCAGGGCGGGCAACCTCGGCAACCTAACACGGTTCGTCTTGGCGTGTTCCTCGCTGGGTGAGCAACGTCACTCAATGTGCAGCGTGGCGTGAGCAGTGGGTACTGTTCTTCGGATGCGAAAATACAAAAAACATATTATTGCCCCCCTTATAACCCTGGTTCTGGCCGCCGGACTGCTGACAGGTGCTTCCGCTCCCGCCGGCGCCGCTTCCTGGCCGTTCGGCTGGTGGGACTGGATCACCGCCAGCGCCCAATCCCCGGCGTCTGCGAAGCCGTCCGCGACTCCCACCACGCGTACGCCCACACCGGCTCCATCAACGTCCGCCCCTGCTGCGACTCCCGCTCCGACGACGTCGTCCCCCGCTGAGACTCCTGCTACGCAGGCTCCGGCAGAGGTTCCAGCTCCCCCAGCGCCCGCTCCAGCAGCCGTCCCGGTTCCCGCAGGGCCGGCCCCAGTCAAAGTCCCTGCCCCGGCCGCGCCGGCCCCCGCCCCTGCTGCACCAGCTCCCGCGGCCCCCGCGGCTGCTCCGATAGCTGGCAACACGCCGTCGAACGCCGTGGCCGTGCGGTCCTTCCAGCTGATCAATGAATACCGGCTGGCCAACGGCCGCCCTGCACTGCGCTACAACACAGGCCTGGAAACGGTGGCACAGAACTGGTCCACCACCATGATGACGGACATCAACGCCCAGGGCAGCGCCGGCTTCCGGCACAACCCGGACGCCAGTGCTCAAATCCCGTCCGGCTGGACCCGCACGGCGGAGAACATCGCCGTGAATGCAAGCGCCGATGCGCTGTTTGCTGCATGGAAGGCCTCCCCCGGCCACAACACCAACATGCTCAACGCCAGCCTGACTGACTTCGGCTTTGGTTCGGCACGGCTCTCATCAGGTTCCCAGTACGGCGCGCAGCTGGTTGCCACCCAGAACTTCGCCACCTACGGGAATTAGGCAAGGAACGACGGCGGCTGACCGCCGTCGTTCTTTTGTTAAGTAGCGTCGGACTGGGGTCTGCTCGCTGGGGCTTGGGCAGAGAGCGCCGCCCACCGATGTCCTGGCCAGAAATTCGCGGACGGCTACTTACCGTGGACACTTCAGGTGCACATAGAAATGGTGCCCACGCAAAAATGTCGTACACCCCTTCCATAATGAGTACATGGCAAGCGAAGCGGTGGTTGAGGCTTTTGAGGCGGTGGACGCCGCTATTGCCATGCTTCACGCCGCGGTGGCTCAGTCCGGTTTCGGGCTGGTCTCTAACACCGATCCACTCGCCGCCATTGCTGATGAGTGTTTGGACATCCTCGCCGGAGTTGCACGGACCGAGGCCCGGGTCGCAGCTTTGAAGGCGGCGGCAGCCGCCAGATACGCAGACTCTGCACGCTCGGCGGCGCCTCCGGAAATGCTGGTCCAAGCGCAGGAAATGGCCATCGCCGCGGAGGTGGGCTGCGTACTCGCCATCGGCGACGGGGCCGCGGGCGCACTTCTGGCCCAGTCCTACGCCTTGGCAACGTCCCTCCCACGGACCCTGGCAGCCCTACAGGCCGGGACCGTTTCCTGGCAGCACGCCAAAGTGATGGTGGACGAGACCGCCACCCTTGACCGCGAAGCAGCAGGTGAGCTGGAAGCCCACTTCCTCGACGCCGACGCGCCTAACCCCGCCGGCGGTTGCGCGGCCGGCGAGATGCCCGCCTACAGGTTCCGGCGCAAGGCCCGGATCTGGCGCGAACGTCATCACCCGGACAGCATCGAGGAACGCCACATCAAAGGCGCGCAGGACAGGTGCCTGGAATACGCCCCGGAGCACGATGGCATGGCGCGGCTGTCTGCGTACCTTCCCGCGGACCAGGCAGTCGCAATCTGGAACCGCTTTACCGCCATCGCCCGCGGCCTGCAAGGTCCCCACGAGGACCGGACGCTCACGCAGCTACGAGCAGACGCCTTCGCCGCGGCCGCGCTCCGAAGCCATACCGGCGCCGGGACTGAGGTCGTGGCTGGGGCGGAGGCGCCGGGCCTTGCCGATGTCCCCACGCCGAGAACCGAAGTCCTGGTCACCCTTCCTTTCCTCTCCCTCCTCGGGATAACGGAAGAGCCTGCAATGCTGGACGGGTTCGGTCCCATCCCTGCCTCCATGGCGCGTGAACTGGTGGCCAACGGGGCGGACTCGTTCTACCGGGTGCTCGTTGATCCGCGGGACGGGGCGCCACTGGAAATCAGCCGGACCAGTTACAGGCTCACAAAAGCAATGCGGAACTGGCTGCGGATGCGGGACGGCAGGTGCTCTTTCCCCGGCTGCAGCAACCATTCTCTGGATAACGAGGCAGACCACCTCCTGGCCTGGCATCACGGCGGATCCACTGGAATCAGCAACCTGGGACAGTTATGTGCCCGGCACCACGGGCTCAAGCACGCCGTCGGCTGGAGATCGACGCCGGCAACAAAGAATGAGCCGCCCGGCTGGATCTCACCGTCCGGGCGGATTTACAAAAGCGAACCCCAAGACTGGGAACCGCCCCATTTGCCACCGTCACTGCGGCCGCGAGCCGGCGACGGGCCACGCCCTGGGCCCTATGCATCTGTGTCCACCGTCTCGGGTGGTCCTGCGGACTATCTTCAGATACCGCGCTCGGCAGGAGAAGACTGCCTGCGCGCATACCTCGGCGCTAGGTGATTGCCGGACGAACCAGCCAGGCCCCCGCAGACCTCCTTGGGCTCTGCTGCCCCACCGCCGTACCTCGGGTGCCGGATCCGCACGACCTGGCGCCCAACGCACAGGGGACCCCGCACACGGCGTGCGGATCTGGCCGCCTTCCAAGGGGCTCTGTCTATCACCATCCGCCCACAAGGAGCCCCTGTCTGCAAACAACATGGGCTCCTTGCACTTCTAGCGCTGAAGCTACCCCGGAATCTGAATCCGTGCGGCTTCCTGCAGCAGCGGGTCCGAGATCATCACGGTAGCGGCGCCCGGGGCGATATCGAATGCGATGTACCCACGCGACTTGTCACCGGGCAGCACCTCGCCTGAACCCAACTGGTCGTCTGCAAACATGCTGATGTCGGCTTTGCGCCCATTGGCATCCTTGGCCGAAAAGTAGAGCGGCGGCTACTTATCGTAGACGTCGCGTCGATGCCCTACGGTGACAACAACCACGAGCAAGACATCGTCTTGGATCGTATAGATGATCCGATAGTCACCTACACGGACGCGATAACCCGGACGGCCGCTCAAGGCGATTGCTTTGGGCGGCCGCGGGTCTTGGCCGAGGAGCGCGATCGCGCCTCGAATACGTTCTTTGTCCTCGGGATGAATTTTCCGAAGTGCACGGATGGCCGCGGGTCTTAGCTGAATTCGGTAGGGGCTCACGCCCAGCCCAGATCCGCCTTCACTTGTCCCCAGGGAATGTTCTCGCCTTCTTCCGCCATTGCTGCATCGAACGCGGCAATGTCCTCGATTTCTTCCAACGCATCAAGCATCTGTTCATATCGCTCTGGCGATAGCAGAACCGCTGCCCGATGACCGCGGCGTTCTATAAATACCGGCTCAGATTCGGCCTTATCGATGAGCTCCGGCAAGTGCGATCGCGCGTCCGTGATGTTGATGGTCGACATGCATCAAATGTACATCTGCGGACATCAGATGTACATCTAATGCTCTTCGCGCGAATGGAGGACTAGAAGTCCCAGTCGTCATCTTCGGTGTTCACGGCCTTGCCGATCACATACGAGGAACCTGACCCGGAGAAAAAGTCGTGGTTCTCGTCCGCGTTCGGTGACAGTGCCGAGAGGATGGCCGGGTTCACGTCGGTGACGGAAGCCGGGAACATGGCCTCGTAGCCCAGGTTCATCAGCGCCTTGTTCGCGTTGTAGTGCAGGAACTTCTTGACGTCCTCGGCCAGGCCCACGGAGTCGTAGAGATCATGCGTGTACTGGACTTCGTTCTCGTACAGCTCGAAGAGCAGTTCGAACGTATAGTCCTTGATCTCCTGCTTGCGCTCCTCGGACAGGCCCTCGAGGCCCTTCTGAAACTTGTAGCCGATGTAGTAGCCGTGCACGGCCTCATCGCGGATGATCAGGCGGATCAGGTCAGCGGTGTTCGTCAGCTTGGCGCGTGAGGACCAGTACATCGGCAAGTAGAAGCCCGAGTAGAACAGGAAGCTCTCCAGCAGAGTGGAGGCCACCTTGCGCTTCAGGGGGTCATCGCCCTGGTAGTAGTCCATGACGATCTGCGCCTTCTTCTGAAGGTTCGCGTTCTCGGTGGACCACCGGAAAGCTTCGTCGATCTCCTTGGTGGAGGCCAGCGTGGAGAAAATGGAGGAGTAGCTCTTGGCGTGCACCGACTCCATGAAGGCGATGTTCGTGTACACGGCCTCTTCGTGCGGGGTCAGGGCATCCGGAATCAAAGAGACGGCGCCGACGGTGCCCTGGATGGTGTCCAGCAGGGTCAGGCCGGTGAACACGCGCATGGTGAGCTGCTGCTCGTCCGGGGTCAGCGTGGCCCACGACTGGACGTCGTTGGACAGCGGGATCTTCTCTGGCAGCCAGAAGTTGTTGACCAGACGGTTCCAGACGTCCACGTCCTTTTCATCCTGGATGCGGTTCCAGTTGATGGCCTCGACGTGGCTAAGCAGCTTGACCTTCTCGGTCATGTCATCCCCTAAAAGTTGGGTTGTTCTTTGAAGTTAAGCGTACGACGGCGGGCGGGCGCCCGCCGTCGTACTGTCACAATTTAGTTGAAGATTAAAGCATGCAGCTGACGCAGCCGTCCACCTCAGTTCCCTCCAGCGCGAGCTGGCGGAGACGGATGTAGTAGATGGTCTTGATGCCCTTTTTCCAGGCGTAGATCTGGGCCTTGTTGATGTCGCGCGTGGTGGCGGTGTCCTTGAAGAACAGCGTCAGGGACAGGCCCTGGTCCACGTGCTGCGTGGCGGCGGCGTAGGTGTCGATGACCTTCTCGTAGCCGAGCTCGTACGCATCCTGGTAGTACTCCAGGTTGTCGTTGGTGAGGTACGGAGCCGGGTAGTACACGCGGCCCAGCTTGCCTTCCTTGCGGATCTCAATCTTGGACGCCACCGGGTGGATCGAGGAGGTGGAGTTGTTGATGTAGGAGATCGAGCCCGTGGGAGGCACGGCCTGCAGGTTCTGGTTGTAGATGCCGTGCTTCATGACCGAAGCCTTCAGCTCGCGCCAGTCATCCTGGGTGGGGATGTGGATGTTCTTGAACAGCTCCGCAACCTTCTCGGTCTGCGGCACCCACTCACGGTCCGTGTACTTGTCGAAGAACTCGCCCGAGGCGTACTTGGACTTCTCGAAGCCGCCGAACGTCTGGCCGGTCTGGATGGACAGCAGGTTGGAGGCGCGGACCGCGTGGTACACCACCGAGTAGAAGTAGATGTTGGTGAAGTCCAGGCCCTCTTCGGAGCCGTAGTGGACCCGCTCGCGGGCCAGGTAACCGTGCAGGTTCATCTGGCCCAAGCCAATGGCGTGGCTCTGATCGTTGCCGCGGGCGATGGAAGGCACCGAGGTGATGTTGGACATGTCCGAGACTGCCGAGAGGGACCGGATGGCCGTCTCGATGGTCAGGCCGAAGTCCGGGCTGTCCATGGTCTTGGCGATGTTCAGCGAGCCCAGGTTGCAGGAGATGTCCTTGCCGGTTTCGGCGTAGGAGAGGTCATCGTTGTACGTGGTGGGCTGGGAGACCTGGAGGATCTCCGAGCACAGGTTGGACATGATGATCTTGCCGTCAATCGGGTTTTCCCGGTTCACGGTGTCCTCGAACATGATGTACGGGTAGCCGGATTCGAACTGGATCTCGGCGAGCGTCTGGAAGAACTCGCGTGCCTTGATCTTGGTCTTCTTGATCCGGGAATCGTCCACCATCTCGTAGTACTTCTCGGTGACCGAGACGTCGGAGAACGGCATGCCGTAGACGCGTTCGACGTCGTACGGGGAGAACAGGTACATGTCCTCGTCCTTCTTGGCCAGCTCGAACGTGATGTCCGGGATGACAACGCCCAGCGAGAGGGTCTTGATGCGGATCTTCTCATCCGCGTTCTCGCGCTTGGTGTCCAGGAAGCGGTAGATGTCCGGGTGGTGCGCGTGCAGGTACACCGCGCCGGCACCCTGGCGGGCACCGAGCTGGTTGGCGTAGGAGAAGCTGTCCTCGAGGAGCTTCATTACGGGGATGACGCCGGAGGACTGGTTCTCGATCTGCTTGATCGGGGCGCCCACCTCGCGGATGTTGGTCAGCGCGAACGCCACACCGCCGCCGCGCTTGGACAGCTGCAGGGCGGAGTTGATGGACCGGCCGATCGACTCCATGTTGTCTTCGATGCGGAGCAGGAAGCAGGAGACCAGCTCGCCGCGCTGGCGCTTGCCGGCGTTCAGGAACGTGGGGGTGGCCGGCTGGAAGCGGCCTTCGATGATCTCGTCCACCATCTGCAGCGCGAGCTTCTCGTCGCCGCGGGCCAGGTGCAGTGCAACCATGCAGACCCGGTCCTCGTAGCGCTCCAGGAAACGCTTGCCGTCAAACGTCTTCAGCGTGTAGGACGTGTAGAACTTGAACGCGCCCAGGAAGGTCTCGAAGCGGAACTTCTTCTTGTACGCGCGGTTGTAGAGCTCGCGGATGAAGTTCATCGTGTACTGGTCGAGGGTTTCGCGCTCGTAGTACTGGTTCTTCACCAGGTAGTCGAGCTTCTCCTCCAGGTCATGGAAGAACACGGTGTTGTTGTTCACGTGCTGCAGGAAGTACTGGTGCGCAGCCTCGCGGTCAGCTTCGAACTGGATCTCGCCGTTGGGACCGTACAGGTTCAGCATGGCGTTCAGCTCGTGGTAGCCCAGGCCCTTATAGGCGGCCGGCATTTCAGGCTTCTCGAGGTCGACGCCGTGCTTTTCAGCACGGGCGACCTGGCCTTCGGCCCTGGTTACTTCTGTGTCTGAGACAGTCGTGTCCAAAACGTATCCAATCCTTGGTTGACCCGGGCCACGTCTTCTGGCGTGCCCATAAGTTCGAAACGGTAAAGCCGGGGTACCTGGCATTTGGCGGCGATGATGTCCGCAGCCATGCAGTAGTTGTCCCCGAAGTTTGTGTTGCCGGCACCGATGACGCCGCGGATCAGTTTCCTGTTCTGCGGGTTGTTCAGAAAGCGGATGACCTGCTTTGGCACCGATCCCTCTCCCCCGGTGCCGCCATACGTGGGCAGCACCAGCACAAACGGCCTGGTGGCGAGAAGGGGTGCGTCTTTTGAATGAATAGGGATCCGAGCCTGCTCGCGGCCGAGCTTTGAGACGAAGCGGGCCGTGTTCTCGGAGGTGGAGGAAAAGTAGATGAGTTGGCTCTGCGTGGTGACAGGCTGCAACCCGGCCACTTGGGCCTCGGCCACTGCCAGTGCTGCCACGGGACTTACCTCAGGAGTGTCGATGTTTTGCCGGATGGCGGAAGTGGAGGCCTTAGGCCACGGAGGAAACGGAGGCCAACGCCAGTTCCTCGATCTTGTCCGGGCGGAAACCTGACCAGTGGTCCTGATCGGTGACCACTACGGGAGCCTGCATGTAGCCCAGTGCCTTCAGGCGCTCAAGGGCCTCGGCGTCCTGTGAGATGTCAACGCTCTGGTAAGTGATGCCCTTTTTGTCCAGCGCACGGTAGGTTGCGTTGCACTGAACGCAAGCCGGCTTCGTGTAAACCGTAACGGTCATTTTCCCTGTCCCCTTTATCGAAATCTTCGCTCGTCTTTGTCCCGCCCAAGCTGTACGTCGATACTACATGTAGTGCAGACGGCTCTCCGGAACCCCAAGATGATGTATTACAAGTATGTCATTTAATGCACTTTTAATCCACAGGCAGAGGCCCTCAAAATGTCCGGGTTTCAGGCAATTTCGCGGACGAAATCCACACCCTGTGGAGTAGTTAGCAACAATTAACCCCCAGCGTGTCGCGTGCTGGACGGCGTGTCGCGCGTAGTGGCAGCGCGTAGTGGCAAGGCGTTGGAAACGAGTGGCTGACCACTACATGTGGTGGCCGGGGGCACATCCGGACGATGCCGGCGGACCCGCCTCAGCCCTGGGCCAACAGGTTGTCCCGGATCTCCCGGCGCAGGACTTTGCCAATAAGCGAGCGCGGGAGGGAATCGAGCACCACCACCCGGCGGGGCACCTTGTAGGCGGTGAGGTGTTCCCGGGCGAAGGCCAGGAGCGCAGCAGGATCGATGGTGGATCCAGGGATCGGCACCACCGCCGCCACCACGTCTTCGCCGCCACCAGGGCGGGGCAGCCCGACAACCGAGACTTCCGAAACGCCCGGGAAAGTGGCCATGACGTCCTCCACCTCGCTGGGCGAGACGTTGAAGCCGCCCGTAATGATCAGTTCCTTGATCCGGTCCCGGATGGTGACGAAATAGTCACCATCCACCGAGACGATGTCGCCGGTGCGGAACCAGCCGCCGTCGAGCAGTGAGTCCTCTGTCTCCTCCGGGCGGTTCCAGTAGCCGGCGAACACCTGGGGGCCGCGGATCAGGAGTTCCCCCTCCTCGCCCGGGGCGCGGTCCAGCGCAACGTTCCTGGGGTCCACCACCCGGATGTCGGTCAGGGGGAACGGAATCCCCACGGTGCCCGGCTTGCGGCTGGGGCCAAACGGGTTCCCGATGGCAATCGGGGAGGTTTCGGTCAGACCGTAGCCCTCGATCAGGTAACCGCCTGTGGCTTTCTCCCAGGTCTCCACCGTGGCCGTGGGCAGGTTCATGGCGCCGGAGATCGAGAAGCGGATGCTTTCCAGCCCGATGCCGCGTTCGGCCGCGGCCGCAGCGATCCGATCGTAGATGGGCGGCACGGCAGGCAGGAACGTTGCCGGCGACTTCCGGAAGGCTTTCAGGACAAGGTCAACGTCGAACTTGGGAAAGAGGACAAGCTTCGCGCCGATGCTCAACGCGAAGGTCATGCACAGCGTCAGGCCGTACGCGTGGAACAGCGGCAGCACAGCAAAGACGGTTTCCCGGCCCTCTTTGAGGCCTGGCACCCAGGCCCGCCCCTGCGCGGCGTTCGCCTGCAGATTGGCGTGGGTGAGCATGGCGGCCTTGGGCAGGCCCGTGGTGCCGGACGTGTACTGGAGGACTGCGAGGTCCTGGGCAGCCGGCCGGGGGTGTTTCCTTTTGAGCTCCCCGGCGTTGAGCAGCTCCCGCCACGGCAGCACCGTCCGCATTGCCGGTGCCGGCCGGCCCTTCGGTTCGTTTTTGCCGACCGTGAGGGCGGCGCGGGCCTTCCGGGCTGCGGGAACCGGAAGCCTCAGTGCCAGCCGCTGCGGCAGCGGCATGGCCGGTATGAGTTCCACCGAGACAATGCTGCGGAGCCCAACGTCGGCCGGCAGCTGGCGGACCCGCTCCACCGCCTTGTCCCAGACAATGGCGATGGTGGCCCCGTGGTCCTCGAACAGGTGCCGCAGTTCGCGGTCCGTGTAGAGCGGATTGTGTTCGACCACCACCGCGCCCAGTCGCAGCACGGCGTGGAACGCGACGACGTGCTGGGGACAGTTGGGCATGACCAGGGCAACCCTGTCGCCGGCCCTGACGCCCATCTTCGCGAGACCGGCGGCAGCACGCCTGATCTGTGTTCCGAGCTCACGGTAACTGGTCCGGGCGCCAAAGAATTCCAGGGCGGTCCTGGACCCGTAGCGGCGCACCGATTGGTCCATGAGGTCCACCAGCGAACCCTCCGGGAGCACCAGGCTGGCCGGGACCCCCGGACCGTACGACCGGGTCCACGGACGCTCACTCCATGGCTGTCCGGGCTGCGGAGCTGCGCCGTCCCCTGCATTGCCGCCGGGAACTTTCCGGGTGGTTTTCCACTTCATGATCGGTCCTTTGCCACTGGAATCCGCCCGGGACCGCTAAGGCCCGGCCTGCGAACCGAGCGGCACGCCCGAATCACCCTACTACTAGAGCTGCGCCTCCCGGCGGTCCAGGACAATCTGCTGCACATCGAGGTAGCCGGACTGGAAACCTGCCCGCGAATACGCGAGGTAGAAGATCCACATCCGCTGGAAGACGGCATCGAACCCGAGTTCCTCCACTTCCTGCGAGCGCGCGATGAAGCGCTCCTCCCACAGGCGCAGGGTGGCCGCGTAGTGGTCCCCCATCCCCATGCGTTCGCGGACGCGGAGCGTGGTGTTCTGCTGGGTCACGCCCTCGATGGCCCGTACCGATGGCAGGAATCCGCCCGGGAAGATGTACTTGTGCACCCAGGTGTACGCGTTGCGGGTGGCCAGCATCCGGCCGTGCGGCATGGTGATGGCCTGGATGGCCACCTTGCCGCCCGGGGCCAGCACCCTGTCAATGGTCTGGAAGTAGATGGGCCAGTACTCATACCCCACCGCCTCGATCATCTCAACGGACACGACGGCGTCGAACTCACCTTCCACTGCGCGGTAGTCCTGCAGGGCAATGGTGACCTGGTCCGCGTAGCCGGCGGCGGCGATCCGTTCCTGCGCCAGGGCCTGCTGTTCGCTGGAGAGCGTCACGCTGTAGACGGTGGCGCCCCTGGCCGCTGCCCGCAGGGCCAGCTCTCCCCAGCCGGTGCCGATCTCCAGCAGCCGGGTGCCGGTTCCCACGCCGGCCTTGTCCAGGAGCCTATCGATCTTGGCCTGCTGCGCCTCCGCCAACGCCTCAAACGGCACCGAGTCCAGCGCCCCGTCAGCCAGCGGGAACAGTGCGGACGAGTAGCTCATGGTTCCGTCAAGGAAGTTGGAGAAGAGGTCATTGGAGAGGTCGTAGTGGCGCGAGATGTTGCTGCGGGTATTGTGCTCAGCGTTCTCCTCGTGCCGCGGAGTCCGGGGCAGGTACAGGTTCCGCAGGACCTGGAGGGGCTTGGGGATCAGCGTGTCCACGGAGGCGGCGAAGACCTCCAGCACCGCCGCGAGGTCAGAGGCTTCCCAGTCACCGGCCATAAAGGACTCGCCCAGCCCGATCAGGCCGTTGTCGCCGATCCTGGCTTCGAACGCCTCGGGACGCACCATGGTCATGACCGGCGCGTCGGGACCGCCGGAGCCCACCACGGAGCCGTCCGGGTAGGCCACGAGGACGGGAAGCCTGCGGACTGCAGCCTTGAAGAGGAGCCCCGCGGCTCTCCCCGCAACCACTGCCTTGGTGCCCGACGGCGGCTGGGCAACACCGGGCCATACTTCCGGATCGATGGTGGCCGGCGACGCCGGTACCCCGGCAGCGTTGTGCACCGTCACCGGGTGCCTGGCAGCTGACTTCGCGGCTGCCACCTCGGCAGTTGCAGCCGTTCCGTTCTCATCGGTCATAGTCATTGAACTGCCTCCTGTGAGGGGTGATGTGGCCTTGTGACGACGGGCAGGCGTCTTGCCCAGAGTTTAACGCCCTGGATCCGGATCAAAGCGGAAACCAGCAGCGGCGCGGCCGGAACCGCCACAGCTGCTGCCAGGATGTTCGGTACGGTGGCCGGACGCCGGTCCCCGTCCATGGTGGCAACGAAGGGCCGGTGGCCCTCCCGCTCCAGGACGATGGAGACTGCAAGCCGTTCCCGGGGTGCGGGCACCTTCATGCGGTATTGCCCGGCAACGTCATTGAACGGTGATACGTAAAAAGCCTTGGGCACGCTGGCCCGGCCGGCGTAATCCGTGTCCAGGAGATAGCAGTGGCGTTCCCCGTACGTGTTGTGGACCTCGGCGATGACGCACTGCAGCTCCCCGGATTGCCGGTAGCACCAGAAGAGGGAGAGCGGGTTGAAAACGTGCCCGAACACCCGGGCGCTGGTCAGCATCCGGATGGCGCCGCCGTCGGGCTCTATCCCCCGGGTCCGCAGGAACCGTTCCACATTGGTGCGGATGCTGGCAGCGGGATCACCCAGGTGGTCGGATGCCCGGAAGACAGCCAGGGGACGCAGGATCCGCGGCAGAACCGGGAGCCGGTCAACATCGACAAACCAGCTGTAGCTCCGGTAGGTAAAGGCGTTCTTCAGGGGGGTCTGCCGCACATGGGAGATGGAGGTGCGGTAGATGGCTGCCGTGGTGCTCACGTGCCCTCCGCGGCCGTCTGCAGTTCGGGCTCGGGGGATTGAAGGCCGGGCGCGTCCCAGCTGCGGCCCAGGTGCCCGGCGGCCCGGACGCCTGAGAGCGCACCGTCTTCATGGAAGCCCCAGCCCAGGTACGCGCCGGCGTAGGCAACCGTGCTGTCGCTGAGGGCTGCGATCTGCTGCTGCGCGCGCAGTGACTCGGGGGTGTACTGCGGGTGTTCGTACACCATGCGCTCAAGGACCCGGTCCTCGCCGATCAGCTCGGACTCGCCCAGGCTCACCAGGTACGGCCGGCCGTCGGTGGGCTCCAGACGCTGAAGCCGGGTGAGGTCGTAGCTGACCAGCACCTTGTCGGGGCGGGCGTCGCAGCCCGGTAGCCGGTAGTTCCAGGACGCCTTGGCATTGTCCGCGGCGGGAAGGACTGCCGGGTCCCGGTGAAAGACGGTGTGGTTGACGGAGTAGGGCATACCGCCCAGCGCTTCCTTCTCGGCCGGGGTGGCATCGGCGAGGAAGCTGAGCGCCTGGGCCGGGTGGGTGGCGATGACTACGGCGTCGAAATCTTCGATTCCCCGGGCAGTGACAAGCTCAACGCCAAGCGCGTGGCGGCGGATGGCGGTGACAGGAGTGCTGAGCCTGATGTCCGGCAACGTTGCCGCGAGCTTTTCCACGTACCTCTCCGAGCCGCCAGTGACGGTCCGCCACTGCGGCGAACCCTTGACTCCCAGCATGCCGTGGTGGCCCAGGAAGGTGAAGAGGTAACGCGCAGGATAGGCAAGGGCGGTGGTGGGGTCGCAGGACCAGACGGCACTGACAACAGGAGTCATGAAATGGGAGATGAAGTACGGGCTGAACCGCTCCCCTGCCAGGAATTCGCCGAGGGTGGGCTCCGCACCGTCCGTGCCCGGGCCGGCGTCGGACGCTGGAGCCTGGATCAACGCACGCGCCTTGCGGTAGAAGCGCATGACCTCCAGCAGCATCAGCAGGTAGCGGCCACGCAGCAGGCTGGAGGGGCGGGCAATGATCCCGCGGGCGCCGTCCCGGGCACCGGCGTACTCCAGGCCGCAGCCGTCGCAGCGGACCGACATGCTCATCTCGGAGTCCTGGGTCTGGACATCCAGTTCGGAAAAAAGCCTCAGCAGGGTGGGGTAGGTCCGCTCATTGTGAACGATGAAGCCGGTGTCGATTCCCAGGTTGCTGCCGTCCTGCTGGGGGACGCTGTGCGTGTGCGCGTGGCCGCCCAGCCTGCTGTCCGCCTCGAACAGGGTGACATTGTCCTGCTTGTTGAGGACATAGGCGGCGGTCAGGCCAGCCACCCCGCTGCCTACGACGGCGATGCGCCGCCCCTGCGGCTTATACGCCAGGTTCCCTGCCACAGACACTGTTCTGCTCCTCTGCTCGGACTGCCTCATGTAGTGCTTGGTACAAACTCTCTAGGGGCAGTTCGGCGCCGGGAGCCGCGCGGATGAGTCAGATTCCAGGAATCTTTGTGCCAGAATGAAGCGGCCCGCCCGGACCCGGCAGGCAACGTGCCAAGCCCGCCCCGTAAAGAAGGACAGAGTTGGTAAATCCCGTACACCTGAAGACCCTCCTAGAGGTTACGCGGCTGGGCTCTTTCGCTGCGGCCGCGGCACGCCTGGGGTACACGGCGTCGGCGGTCTCCCAACAGATGTCAACGCTGGAACGTGAGACCGGCGTCGTCCTTTTCCAGCGTTCGGCCAAAAGTGTGGTTCCCACCGAAGCCGCCGTGGTCATGACCCGGCACGCGGCCAAGGTACTGACCGACATCGAGGCCCTGATGGCCGCCGCGGCCAAGACGCACGATGCCACCAGCCAGGAACTGAGGCTGGGAATCTTCCCCAGCCTGGCCACGTACGTCCTCCCCCGGATCCTCAAAAACCCTGCCTGGAAGGACCTCGGCATCGACCTCAAGGTCTCCGTTGCCGAACCTGCCCAGACCATCCAGGGCCTGCGGACCGGCGGGGACCTCGATGTGGCGCTGGTCTTCCAGGTGGGCCAGTCCGGGCTCGCGTGGCCGCACACCATCAACCGGCAGTGGATCGGCGATGACAACTTCCGGGTGGTGCTGCCCGCAGGCTGGGGCTTCCGCTCCGACGCCAAGGTAGCGGCGGACCACCTCTCCGAACTGCCGTGGATCATGCACCACCCAGGGAGCCCGGACGCCGTGGTGATCGAACGGCTTTTCGCCAGCTGCAACCTGCATCCCCGCGTGGTGGCCCGCAGCGACGACTTCCACGCCAGCCTCGAGATGGCGGCCGCCGGACTGGGCGCGGCCCTGGTGCCGGAGCTGGCTTTGCGGAACCGGCCGGCCGGTGTTGTGGTTCTGGATGTCCCGGAGATCCGGCTCGCCCGGAACGTCTTCGCCCTGCTCATCAACGAGAAGAAAACAGCCCGCGTGCAGCTTTTCGTGGACCTGCTCGCCGAAACGCTGGCCAGTTCCGGAACCGCAGGGAAATAGTCCCGAACGCTGGAATGCTCCGCTTTTGGGGTCTATGTTGAAGATATGAACAGGGTAGCGAGCCAGCACTTTGGAGAGATCGAGCTCAACCACGGCAGGGACCACAACATCGCCGCTAAACATGAGCTGGGTGGCCAGACCCTGGAACTCGACCTGAATATCAATGCGCATGACCACTTCGACGAAGCGGCCATGCACAAGGTGGACTACCGGCTGCGTTTCCTGCCCGAACTCGTGGACGAGGTGCGGCAGATGATCGCTGACGAGCTGGAGCAGGAAGGCACCAGCCCGCAGGAGTACCTGCAGTTCCACTGCAACGCCGTCAAGGACGAGCACCTGCGGAAGGTCTTCGGCGTTGAGGACCGGAGCCAGCTCACCAACGACGTCTTCCTCAAGGCCCTCAAGCTCGGCCACGTGGGCATCTACCCCGGCCAGCCCGAACGCTACTTTGTCCTTGATTTCACCCTTGGCGCCCACTTCACCGATGAGGTGCTGGTGGCTGCCGCCGACGAAGACGGCGTAGTGGACGACGAAATTCTCTGGGAGTCCTGAGGGTCCTTTAGCCCTAGTGCGGGCTGCCACGCCGGCGTCACCATGGAAGTGCCATTTTCCTTGCCTCCACTCAAAGGACGGTGGGCACCATGGAAGATATCCACGCGGGAGACAGCCGGACCAGGGAGACGGCGGCTCTGCACCGAACCTGGACGCAAGCGGTGGACAGACGCGCCATGCGCCTGGCGGCGGTACTGGTATTGGCCGGCGTCGTGGTTTCGGTAGGCGCCGGTATGCTTCACGCAGAGGCAGCCGATGCGAATGACCACGTCGCCTCATTACCGCGTACGCCAACAGTGACATCTGGACCGGCGCGCACCTCGGCCAGTTCGTCGGCATGGCCCTGCTGACCTGCGGTTTGATAACCCTGCGAAGGGCCCTTCAGGTGCGGCACGGTGCCCTGGCCTGGACAGCACGTTTGGGCGCACTTGCAGCGGCCGTATCACTGGCCCTTTATGGCGCGCTTCAGGCCGTTGACGGAGTGGCACTGAAGCACGCCGCGGATTCCTGGGCGTCAGCTGCCGAGCCGGAGAAAGCGATGCGGTTCGCCACCGCGGAAGGCATCCGCTGGCTCGAGTGGGGGATGCGGAGCTACCACAGCTTGCTGCTGGGCACCGCCCTTGTCCTCCTGGGCATCGTCATCGCGGCCTCCCGGCGGATCTCACCCTTTATCGGGTACCTGATGGGGCTGGCCGGGGTGGCCTACTGGGCCCAGGGGTGGATCATCGGAGCCGAAGGTTTTGCGGCCGTGAACGCCGTGCCCACGCTGGCCGGGATCATCCTCACGGTGGCCTGGACTGTGTGGCTGCTCATCAGCGCCTGGCGGAGCAACGACAAGGCGGCCGGTCACCCAAGGTGACCAGCCGCCGTCGTAATGGCGCCTAAGCGTTACTTCGCTGCCTGCAGCAGGCCGGCGCGGACCGTCCTGGTGGCCTTGACCAGGTTGCGTAGCGACTCTTCGGTTTCCGCGTAGCCGCGGGTCTTCAGGCCGCAGTCCGGGTTGACCCAGAGCTGGCGGGACGGGACGTGCTTGACGGCGGTGGCCAGGAGCTCAGTGACTTCCTGCTCGCCCGGAACACGCGGCGAGTGGATGTCGTAGACGCCCGGGCCCACGCCGCGGCCGAAGCCGTGGGACTCGAGGTCATGGACAACCTCCATGCGGGAACGTGCCGCTTCGATGGAGGTGACGTCGGCGTCGAGGCCGTCGATGGCGTCGATGATCACGCCAAACTCCGAGTAGCAGAGGTGGGTGTGGATCTGCGTGGCATCGGCTACACCGGCGGTGGCCAAACGGAAGGAATCCACCGACCATTTCAGGTACGCCGGGTGGTCCGCCTTGCGCAGCGGCAGGAGCTCACGAAGGGCCGGCTCATCCACCTGGATGATCTTGATGCCCGCTGCTTCGAGGTCAGCGATCTCGTCACGCAGGGCCAGGCCCACCTGGTTGGCGGTCTCGCCCAGCGGCTGGTCATCGCGGACGAAGGACCACGCCAGGATGGTGACCGGACCGGTGAGCATACCCTTCATGGGCTTGGTGGTGAGGGACTGGGCGTACTCGGCCCACTTCACCGTGATGGGCGCGCTACGGGTGACGTCGCCCCACAGGATGGACGGGCGGGTGCAGCGGGAGCCGTAGGACTGGACCCAGCCATGGACCGTGACGTCAAAGCCCTCAAGGTTTTCGGCGAAGTACTGAACCATGTCATTGCGCTCGGGCTCGCCGTGCACCAGGACGTCGTAGCCGAGTTCTTCCTGCAGGTCCACAACGCGCTTGATCTCATCCTTCATGAGCTGTTCGTACTGCTCGTTGGTGAGATCGCCCTTGTTGTTGCGGGCACGGGCGGAGCGGATTTCCGGGGTCTGCGGGAAGGAACCGATGGTGGTGGTGGGAAGCGGCGGCAGGTCCAGTGCCTCTTCCTGTGCAGCTTCACGGACTTCATAGGCTGAGCGGCTGAAGTCAGCCCCGGTCAGGGCCCCGGTCCGTGCCCGGACGTCCTCGCGGTGCACGCCGGCAGCCGTGGCGCGGGCGGCAATCACGGCAGACGCCTGGTCGATTGCGGCCTTGGCCGTGGCCGGGTCCGCCACGTAATCGGCAAGGATCCTGACTTCCACGGCCTTCTGGTCGGCGAAGGCAAGCCAGCTGCGCAGCTCTTCGGACAGCTGGGTCTCTTCGGTGACATCGTGCGGGACGTGCTGCGCGGACGTGGAGGTGCTCACGGCGATCCGGCCGGCGGCGGCCTTCAGTTCATCCAGCTTGGCGGCCGAGACGGCCAGATCGTTGCGCCAGATGTTGTGGCCGTCAACGACGCCGGCAACCAGGGTCTTGTTGCCAAGGCCGGCGAGTGCTGCAGCAGAGGGCACCGCGCCCTTGAAGGCGTCGATGTGCAGGGCGTCGATGTTGGTGGCGGCAAGCGTTCCCAGCTGGCCATCGAGGGCGCCGTACGGTGTGGAGACCAGGATCTGCGGGCGCTGGGCGGCGTTGGAGAGGACTTCGTAGGCGCGGGCCACGGCAGCTTCGATTTCGGCGGCCGGGGTGTCCTGGTCAACAACCAGTGCGGGTTCGTCGAGCTGGATCCAGCTGGCGCCTGCAGCGGCGAGCTTGTCCAGCAGCTGCACGTAGACCGGCAGGACGTCCTCGAGGCGGGACAGCGGGGCGAAGCCCGCCGGGGCGTCGTCGGAAGCCTTGGAGAGCAGGAGGTAGGTGACGGGGCCAACAATGTACGGGCGGGTCTCGATGCCGTTGGCCAGGGCGAAGCCGAATTCCTCAACGATGCGGTTGGAGGCGGGGGTGAATTCGGTCTCGGGGCCGATTTCCGGAACGAGGTAGTGGTAGTTGGTGTCGAACCACTTGGTCATTTCCAGCGGCTGCTGGTCCTTGGTGCCACGGGCAAGTGTGAAGTAGCCATCGATGTCCAGCTGGCCCCCGGCGTTGAGGAGGTTGCCGAAACGGGCCGGCACGGCGCCGAGGTGGGCGGTGGCGTCCAGGACCTGGTCGTAATAGGAGAAGGTGCCCGGAACGGCGGCGGCTTCGGTGAGGCCAAGTTCCTGCAGGCGCCTGGCGATGGTCAGCTGGATCTCCTTGGCCGCGGCGTCAAGTGCCGCGGCGTCGATCGTGCCCGCCCAGTAGGCTTCGATGGCCTTTTTGAGCTCGCGGCGGCGGCCGATGCGGGGGTAGCCAAGCAGCGATGCTGCCGGGAACGGGGTGACGGAGAGATTGTTTTCAGGCATGACAAAGTCCTTGGAGGTTGGTGAAAGCATGTGAATGGTCTGGAGAAAGAAGCGGGTCAGCTGGCCAGCTGGCGCTGGAGAATAGCCGTGCGGCGGCCGGCGGAACGGGAGTGACGCGGCAGTGCCAGCTTGTCCAGCACCTCCAGCGCGCTCTGGTGTTCATTGAACGTGTAGAGGTGGATGCCCTGGGCCCCGGCGTCGAGGGCTGCCTTGGCAAGGTCCACTGTGGCCCGGACGCCGATCCTGTGGCGTTCGGCATCGGTGTCCGCGGCGGCCAGGCGGGCCAGCAGCTGCGGGTCAGGCTCTACGCCGCTGAGTTCGCCCAGCCGCTTCACCCGGCGGGGGCTGGTGAACGGCATGATGCCCGGAATGATGGGGATGGTGACCCCGGCCCGGCGTGCCCTGCTGAGCAGGTCCGAGTACTGGTCCGTGTGAAAGAAGACCTGGGTGATGGCAAAGTCCGCGCCGGAGCGCTGCTTGGCCAGCAGCACTTCGACGTCGTGTTCTTCGCTGGGCGATTCGGGATGCCGCGTGGGGTAGGCCGCCACGCCGACGGCGATTTTTCCGGCGCAGAGCAGCGCTGAACGCCGTTGCTCAACACGGCGGATGAGCTCGATCAGGTCCTGTGCGTAGCGCAGCGACCCGGGAACCGGCGGGGTCCCGTCCTGGGGCCGGTCCCCGCGGAGCGCCAGGATGCCGCGGACTCCGGTATCCAGCAGGTCCCCGATGATCTCCGCCAGTTCCTGCGGGGTGTTGCCCACGCAGGTCAGGTGGGCCAGGGGGCGGAGCGTGGTTTCGAGCAGGAGCCGGTTGATGAGTTCGACGGCGGTGTCCCGGTTGGAGCCGCTGGCACCATAGGTGACGGAGACGTAGTCCGGGTCCGTGGTCTCGAGTTCCCTGATGGTGTTCCACAGTGACTCGGCTGCCGCCGCTGAACGGGGCGGAAAGAGCTCATAGGAGAGCGCCACAGGGGCTGTGCTCTCGGAAAGATTGGGATGTGATTCGATAAGGCTTGGCGGTGACATTTGCGTCCTTGGCTTTGGGCCATTGAGGGCTGACGTCAGCAGATGTGACGCCAGTGCCCGGCAATGAATTTGAGTTTGGGGAACACGGAAGAACTCCACGAGGACGCAGCCGCGACTGTTACGCCTGGAATGAAGTTGTCCGTGAGCAAATGTCAGGCCCACATGGGGGCACCCACACCCTCCAGAGCGGAGGATCGCTGACACGTTACCTCGGTAACTTGTATAGAACTCTAGGAGGCTGCGGCGCAGGGTTCAAGTTCGCGGCCGAATTAAGACGCAGCTTTACACTCTGTTTCGTGACCGGACGGAATAATCTTCGCCCCTGGCCGCTACCATGGGCGGTCCGGACCGGATCCGTAGTCATCATCCCGGAGGTACTCGTCCCGCTCCTGCCCCGTGTTGCGCTCCCGCTGGGACTCGCGTGAACTCTCCTGCAGCTGCTCCAGCTGGCTCTCCCGGCCCGGATCGGACGGCGCGGGCTGCCCTTCGGCCGGTTGGGGCGTGGCTCCACCGCCGGCGGCGTCATCGGCCTTCTGCTTGAGCCGCTCCGCAGCCTGGTCCAACTGCCCGCCGGCACCCGTCGCAGCACCGCCGGAGCCGCCGGAGCCGCCGGCGGGAAAGCAGCTCTCCGGTGCAGAGTCCACCACGGCGAGGCCTTCGGCGAAGAGCCGGGCGGCCGCCGTCGCGTCTTCCGCTGCAACCCTCTGGTCGCCGAGCCGTTCGATGCTGAGCACCAGGTTGACGCGGATGATGCAGCCGTCCGCGGCGCCTGCGAGCGGGAGTGCCTCCTCGAACCGCTGGCGGGCTCCCGCGAAGTCACCGGCGAGGACCAGGCTGTCTCCCGCGGCGAACGGAGCCTTGTGCGGCTCAATGACGTTGGCGATGTCCAGTCCGGCCGCGGCGTCCGCCACGGAACGCGCATCGCCGGCAGCGAAGCCCCGTTCAGCCGCGCCGGCCAGGATGCCCAGGCTGAGCAGCTTTGCGGACAGGCACAGGGCGACGGCGGCCGGCAGCGCAGACCAGAGGAGCAGCCGTTTCCTGCGCTGCTTCCGCTCCCCCGGTTCGGGTGTGGGGCGCTGCATCATCGCCGCGCCTCCCCTTGAGGCCGCAGTTGGCGCCACTGGCGTACCAGCAGAACCATCTCACGCAGGCCCAGCAGGAAGGCGGCCAGGGCGAAGATCCAATAGAGTTCGGTCCTGCCGGCAAGGTTTCGGTCCTCCGCTGCGCGCTGGAGTTCCCCGGGGCTGGCTTGCTGCATCATGGGCGCCACCGGATCCCCGGCGGAGCGGTGTACGTAGGGAACGCCCAGGTCAACTGCTATCCCGCGCAGCCGTTCTTCATCGATGACTGACAAGGCGTCCTGCCCTGCACCTGAGGTGCGGTCCTGGATGTAGCCGTTGCCTTCCCCATCGCCGGACGGACCCTGGCCTGGTTCCTTCATTCTGCCGCCCTCCTGAGTGCCGTAGCCCAGCACCGCCCCGCCGTCGATCAGGCCGCCGTCGGCCCTCATCGCCACCGGTGCCGCGGCGCTGGTCTGTTCGCCATCGCCCAGGTAGTAGACCAGCCGCGGCCGTTCAGGATGGCTTTTCCGGGCTGCCGTCAGGCGTTCGGCCAAAAGTTTTCCGGCGATGGTCACGCTGCTTCCCTTGGAGTAGGCGGTGACCTGCGGCTCCAGGACCGAGATGGTGGTTTCAAGGGCCGTGGTATCGGTGGTGAGGGGCATCCGCACCACGGCGTTGCTGTCGAACGTCAGGACGGAAAAGCGGGCTCCCGGCAGTTCAGCGGCGATGGCCATGATGTCCTGGCGGACGCCCTCCAACCGGGGCTCGCGGTTGCCGTAATCTTCGGCTACAGCACTGGTGGTGGTGTCCACCACCAAGAACACATTGAGGTCCGCCGAGGCTTCCCGGGCGCTTCCGCCAGGGATACCGGGACGAAGCGCCGCGGCAACCAGGAGCAGGACCAGCCCGCTCCGGAACAGCCATTCGCGCAGCTGACCCGAAGAAGGCTTCCGCGCCGAACGGACCAGCCGCCAGGCCGGAAAGAGCACCGAAACCGCGGCTATCGCGGCCAGGAGCCACCACGGCAGGATGGGTTGCAGCGTCATGGCCTCAACCTCCAGGACGCGCCCACCAGCACGAGCCCGGACAGGAGCGCCACGGCCAGGGGCAGCTCGGGCCGGTCCGAGACCACGGCGCGGGGTGCCCCCTGCAGGGCCGCAGCTTCCGTCTCCTGAACCGTCCGCACGATGCCCGCAACGGCCTCGGGGCTCTCCAGCGCGTAGTACGCGCCGCCGCCGGCTTCGGCCACCGCCCTGAGCCTTGCCCCGGGCTGGCCCGGCCCGGTTCCATAGTCCAGGTCGCCGGGATTCAGCGCGTACACCCGGACGCCGCGTTCGGTGGCCAAGGTACCCGCCTGCTCCAAGGTAAAAATGGGATCGCCGGAGAGATAGTTATCCGTCGCGAGGACAACGGACCGGGAGCGCTTCGGACCGGAGTCTGTGCCGGAGCCTGTGCTGGAGTCTGTGCTGGCCTGCGGGCTGGACGGAGTGCCGGGCTTTGTGGCCGGGAAGCCATTGACGCAGGCGGCCAGGCCATCGCCGATCAGCGAGGAACCGCGGCCGCCCCACGTGCCGTCCAGGAAGCCGGAACTCCCGGGGTTCCCCTCAAAAGCGTCGCGGGCAAGGGTGAGCTGTTCCTCGACGTATTCGTAGTCGTCCGTGAGCGGAAAAACCTGGACGGCGGTGCTGTCAAAGACCGTGAGGCCGATCCGCTCGCCGTTGAATTCCTTCGCCAGCTGGGCAAAAACGTCCACCACCGCCGCGTCGGCGCTGCTCATCGAGCCGGAGGTGTCCAGGCACAGCATGATGTCACGGTTGTGCTGTTCCGGCCGGCTGGTGGTCAGTTCCAGGGGGCGTGCCGCTGCGGCCACGGCGGACAGCAGCAGCGCTGCTCCGGCGAGCGCCGCCACAGCGTGCCAGCGGCGGTGGCGGCGGTTGGCGGCCTGGTATTCGGGCAGGGCGGTGAGCCGGTCCGCGTTGGCCACCGGCCGGCGTCGGGCGTTACCCCGTGAATGGGGGAGGAAAGCGAACCAACCGGCCGCGGCAGCAGCGGCCAGCGCAAGCGGGATGAGCCACCAGAACATCAGCTCCATTGCCGCACCGCCTGGCGCGCGGTTTCGGCTGAATCGGAGACGGCCGGCAGCGGTTCCAGGCCGAACTCGCCCGGGTAGATCCGGCTGACAGCTTCGGCAGTGGAGGCCAGCGGGTGCCTGTGCAACTCCGCAAGTGTCATCCGCGGAGCGTCAACGCCGGTGACATCACGAGCGAACTTGCGGACCAGCAGGCTCAGCTCCCGGTGCGATTCGCGCGCGGACAGCAGTCCGGCGGCGGCGCCCGCCCCCACCGCGTCGATCTGCTGGAGGTAATCCTGTTTAAGCGCGGCAAGGTCCGACGGCGGCGTGAACAGGGGCCGGGGTACCGGAGGCCGGCGGCGGCGGGTGCTGACGAAAACGAACCCGTACCAGCCCAGGAGCAGGGCCAGGAGGGCGAGGCCGGCCCACAGCCATCCCTGGCTGTACTGCAGGGGTCCGTAGAAGCCCTGGTTATCCTGCACGCCGGTGCCTTTCCAGGAGGGCGAACAGTTCTGTTATTACCCCGGCACTGCCGGTCACGTGGCCTTCGGTGATGCCGGCCCGGCGGAACATGGCGTGCCGGCCGGCGTCGCGCTCCGTGGCAGCTTCGGCATAGGCCGCCGCCACTCCCGGGGAGGCTGCCAGGTGCCCCGGCAGCAGCGCGGCATCTGCGACGCTGACGGCGTCCTGGCCGGCGTTGCTCTCCCCCACCAGATCGGCATCCCGGATGGTCAGCCAGAGGATTTCATGCTGCGCGCGGAGCCGCCGCAGCAACTGCTCCGTGCCTGCATCAGCGGCGCTTTCATCGGCCACCACGAACAGCAGATGCCGGCCCTTAACGGTGCGGGCAACGTGTTCCAGTTGCCCTTCTATCCTGCTGGGGCCAGAGTCCAGCCCGGTGGCCGAGTCAACCTCGCGGAGGAGCCGTTCCAGATGGGACTCCCCGCCCTTTGCCGGGAGAGTGCGGCTGCCGTTCGCGTCGCCGCAGACCAGTCCCACCACGTCACCGTGCCTGTGGGCAAGGTAGCCCACCACACCCAGCGCCATCACGGCAATGTCCTTCTTCGTTTCGCCGTCACGGGCCTCGGCAGCCATGTTCCGGCCCGTATCGGCAATGAGCAGGACCGTCTGACGGCGCACGGCCACATACCGCTTGATCAGGGGTGAGCCATGGCGGGCCGAAGCCTTCCAATCGATATCGCGGACCTCGTCGCCGGGAACGTAGGCCCGGAGGTCATCAAAATCGAGGCTGCGGCCGCGGAAGACTGAACCGTACTCGCCGTCGAGCATTCCGCGGGCTTTCCGGTGGGCGAAGATGGCCATCTTCGACTTGACGCGCTGAAGCAGAATTGCCACGCCGGCTCAGGGAGTCTGGACGGATGCCACGATGGCATCAATGATGGTCTCCACCGGAACCTGTTCGGCCACTGCCTCGAAGCCCAGGATCAGCCGGTGCCGCAGCACCCGGTGCGCGAGTGATTTCACGTCCTCAGGGATCACGTGGTCGCGGCCGTTGATGAGTGCCACGGCCCGGGCCGCCTGGCTGAAGGCAATGCTGGCGCGGGGGCTGGCGCCGAATTCGATAAAGCCGGCCAGGCGCTGGTCAATGTACTGCCCGGCGTTGCGGGTGACGAACACCAGGCCCACGATGTAGTTGATGATGGCCGGATCGATGTAGATCCGTTTCACCAGCTCCTGGACACCTGAGACGGCATCCAGTGACGCTGCCGCCGCCGGAATCTGCTCGGGGGTGAAGACGCCGGCGTCGATGCGCCGGATGATTTCCGCTTCCTCTGCGGGCGAGGGATAGTCCAGGACGTCCTTGAGCATAAAGCGGTCCATCTGGGCTTCGGGCAGCTGGTAGGTGCCTTCCTGCTCGATCGGGTTCTGGGTGGCGAGCACCAGGAAGGGTGAGGGGAGCTTGTACTCCTGTCCGCCGATGGTGGTCTGCCGTTCCTGCATGGCTTCGAGCATGGCGCTCTGGGTCTTCGCGCTGGAGCGGTTGATCTCATCGAGCAGGACGATGTTGGCGTGCACGGGGCCGAGCTGGGTGACGAACGTGCCCTTGGCGGAGTCGTAGATCTGCGTGCCCACGATGTCACTGGGCAGCAGGTCCGGGGTGCACTGGATCCGGCGGAACTCGGCACTGACGGCTTCTGCCACAGTCTGGGCGGCCGTGGTCTTGGCCAGGCCCGGCACACTTTCCAGCAGTATGTGCCCGCCGGTCATCAGGCCAACCAGCAGTGATTCGCGCAGGCGTGCCTGGCCCACCACTTTGGCATCGAAGCTGCGGGAGATGTTCGCCACCACTTGCTGTGCACGGGCCAGTTCCGCCGGTTCGATACGTGCGGGCGCACTGGTCTTAAGCACTGGAATTCCCCCTGTTGGCTGCTGGACGGCGGCGGGTGCGCGGACGGTGTTGCCCGGCAGCACTCCGTCCGCCATCCTATCCAAGCTACTTGCAGGACCGGCCGCAATGGGGACCCCTCCCCATGCGGGGTCCCGCAGGTCTATCCTTTTGCCATGAGCGAGCTTCCAGCCAGTTACAAGCAGTTTCTCGCCGATAAAAGCGAGAGCTTCATCCTTGCCGTTAAGCCTGTGCTGCAGCAGTCCGCTGCAGACCAGAGCCACGGGGTCCGGGTCACGTACAACGTGGGCCCCACCGGCCACCAGGCCCACCTCGATGACACCATTCCGTACGGAGTAGTGGTCGAAGACATCGACTGATGGCCCTGGTGGCCCCGGTGGCCTGGAGGCAGCGCCGCGGATGGCGTGGCCGCGAGTTGGTTGCCGTTCAGCCTTTGACCGCGCCTGAGAGCGCGAACGAGCTGCCGGCGCCCTTGGCCACAATGACGTAGAGGGCCAGCACCGGGACTGAATACAGGATGGAAAAGGCGGCCAGCTGGCCATAGGCCACTGCCCCGTGTTGTCCGAAAAAGCTGTAGATCGAAACGGCTGCGGGCTGCCGCGCTTCTGACAGGAGCAGGACAAAGGGAACGAAGAAGTTCCCCCAGGCCTGGATGAACACAAAGATGAACACCACGCCCAGTCCCTGCCGCATGAGCGGCAGGACGATGGTCCGCAGCGCCGTCAGTCCGGAGGCTCCGTCCACCCACGCCGCCTCCTCCAGCGATACCGGGACGGCGTCCATGAAGTTCTTGGTCATCCAGATGGCCATGGGCAAGGTGGTGGTGGCCATGAAGAAGATGGTGGCCGGCATGGAGTCCAAAAGTTCCAGCTGCACAAACAGCCCGTACACGGGAACCATGATGGCTGTGATTGGCAGGCACGTCCCGAACAGGATGGTGTACATAAAAGGCTTGTTGAACCGCGACTGGTAACGGGACAGCGGGTAGGCGGCCAGGACAGCGGCCACCAGGTTGACGGCACCCGTTCCAAACGAGAGCACCAGGCTGTTCCACAACGGCCCGAACAGCAGCCCCGGTGTCATGATCGCGGCGAAGTTGCCCAGCGAGAACTCCCGGGGCAGCCTGGCTTCATGCCCGGCCGCCGGATCCAGGGAGGCAAACACCAGCCACAGCAGCGGCAAGACAAAACAGGCCCCGATCACCAGCAGCGCCACGTCCGCCGGAACCCGGGCACGCTGCTGCGCCCGGGAGACTGCCCCCGACGCCGGCCGCACCGGCCCCGTGGACGTTCGCGCCGCCGTCGTCATGGTTTTGCCTCCCGGAGGAGCCGGACGTACAACGCGCCGAACACCAAGCCGATGAGAATCAGCACCGACGCAACAGCGGTGCCGTACCCGATGTCGCCGAATTTGAAGGCCTCCTGGTACGCCAGCACCGGCAGAGTGGTGCTGGCGTTCGCCGGCCCGCCGGCGGTCATCACCCAGATGAGGGTAAAGACCGCCAGTGTCTGCAGTGTGATGAGCATGAGGTTGGTGGCAATGCTGGAGCGGATCATGGGGATGGTGATGAAAGCCAGCCGTTGCCAGCCGGTGGCGCCGTCCATCAGGGCCGCCTCGGTGACCTCTGCCGGGACCTCGTCCAGCGCAGCCCGGTAGACCAGCATGGAGAACGCAGTGCCGCGCCAGATATTTGCCAGCATGATGGCCACCATCGGAAACGAATACAGCCAGTCAGGCTGTCCGAACCCGAGTCCGCCCACGAGCTGGTTGAGCGTCCCGTCCCGGCTGAAGTAAGCGTAGGCGGCAAAGGCCGCGACAATTTCCGGGAGCACCCAGGCGGCCACAACAGCTGTTCCGACGACGGCGGCCACCTGCCTGCGTGCCCTCCTCATCAGGACGGCGATGGTGAGTCCCAGAATGTTCTGGCCGAGGATGGCGGAGCCGCCAACGAACAGGACGGTCAGGGCCAGGGACAGCGGCAGCACCGGATCAGTCAGGAGCCTTGTGTAGTTTTCGAAGCCGATCCAGCCGGGGTTGCGGGCGTTCCGGCCGGTCAGGGCCGCATTGGTGAACGAGGCGTGGAATGCCCACAGCACGGGCCCGGCCAGGAAGACCAGCAGGAGGACCACGGCCGGAATGACAGGGAGCAGCCGGGCGCTCCGGCCGGGCGGGGTGCGGCGGCGCGGTTCAGTGACTGGCACCGGCTATTTCGCGATGGTCTTGGCGTCACCCACGATGCCCTTGACCGCGGCATCGTAGTCAGCAGCAGCCTGTGCAGGGGATTTCGCCCCGGTGATCACCGCTTCCGTGGCCTCCTGGACGGCTGCCGAGATCCGGGGATAGTCGGCGGTTGCGGGGCGGTAATGCGTGACCGCCACGAGTTCGGACACGTCCTTCACAAACGGGTTGGCAGACTGATAGCCCGGGTCCGCGGCCACGTCCTTTCGGACGGCGATCTGGGAGCTGGCGACGTTGAAGGCCAGCGAATTCTTCTGGTTCAGTGCCGTGGCCAGGAAGTCGAACGCCAGCTGAGCATCCTTGGTGCCTGCCCCCACCGCCAGGGTCCAGCCGCCGGACATGCTCACCCCGCCTGGCGCCTGGCCGTTCTGCGTGGGGAAGGCTGTCACGCCCATCTCTTCGCCGTAGGCGGGCCATTCGTAGCTGCCGCCCTTCTGCCAGAAGGACGGCGCGTAGGACCCCTCAACGGTGGCGCCCATCTTGCCCTGCGGCAGCCACTCGCCGAAGACTTTTTTCCAGACATTGGCGTCAAGGGCCTCTGCCGGCGAGACGGCGAGCTGTTCTTCGTACAGGGTTTCCAGGAACGTGAGCGAGTCAGTGAACCCCTGCGAACCCACCACCCATTTCTTCGCCTCAGTGTCGTAGAGCCCGGCTCCTGTTCCATAGAGAAGTTCGTAGAAGCTTTGCATCACTGTGCCCTCACCGGTGCCCTTGCCGGCGTACATGTTGAACGGCACCACCGAAGGATCATTGGCCTTGATTTTGCGGGCCGTGTCCAGGATGTCCTGCCAGCTGCGGGGCTCCCACGGGAGGCTGATGCCTGCGGCTGCGAGGACCTTTTTGTTGTACCAGATCCCGCGCGTGTCAGTGCCCAGCGGGACGGCGTACGTGCCGCCGTCGTCCCCCAGCCCCGCCGCTTTGGCGGCGTCATCAAACGTGTCCCAGTCCTTCCAGCCGTCCAGGTGGCTGTCCAGCTTCAGCAGATATCCTGCGTCGACGTCGGAGCGGACTTTGAAGGTGTCCTCGTAGAAGACGTCAGGGGCTGTGGAGGACGAACGCAGGGCGAGGGCAAGCTTGGTGCCGTAGTCGTCGTCGTTCGCCTGGATGGGCTCAAGGTTGACCGTGACGCCCTGGTTCGCGGCCTCGAACTCCTGCTTTGCCGCCTGGAAGAGGGTGTCCAGGGCGGTGAAGGAATCGGTCTTCTGGTAAACCACTTTCAGGGTCTTGGCCGACTCGGCGGGAGCAGCCGGCGAACAGGCCGCCAGGGCCAGTGCCGCGGCGGAGATGAATGCAGAAAATACGAGGGCCCGGGGACGCATGGTGCTCCATTCATTCAATGGCTGCAGTCCTCTTTGTCTGCGGGCCCCAGCCGCGGCGATATCCACATGCTAGAGGGGGCGCCCCCTGCAAGCAAGGACTTGAGGGTTCAGGCTTCCAGGAGAAGCCGCTGCGCCCGCGGCGCGAGGGTGTGTTCCAGGACCAGGCAGGCCGCGCCGATGGCGCCAACATCCTCGCCTACCCCGGTGCCCACAACCTCGATGGTGTGGATCAGGCGGGCAGCGCTGCTGGCATCCACGAGCGCCGGGACCTTGGCCAGGTAGCGCTCCGCCATCCGGCTCCAGAAAGGGCCGCCGAAGACAACGCGTTCCACATCCAGGGTGTTGGTGACCACGGAGACGGCGCGGGCAACGAGCACTGCGGACTTATCAATGATGGCCAGGGCCTGGGAATTGCCGGCATCGGCGAGATCGCAGAGTTTCGTAAAGCTGTGCTGGACGTCGGCCGCCGTGTGCCGGGTCCCTGCGTCATCAAGGATGCCCGCGGCCACGGCCTCGGCAACCAGCACCTGCGGGATGGCCGAGGATTTCACGCAGCCGCGCAGGCCGCAGTCACAGAGGGGGCCCTCGGGTTCCACCACAATGTGGCCGATCTCGCCGGCGTTCCCTGAGGTTCCCCGCACCACCTCATCATTGAGCACAATGCCGCAGCCGATGCCCGTGCCCATGTACATGAAGACGAAGCTGCCGGAGCCGCTGGGGCCACCGGCCCAGGTTTCGGCGACGGCGGCGCTGGTGACATCCTTGTCCACGAGCACTGAGTAGCCGGTTGCCTTGGCCAGGGCGTTCCGGAGTTCCACCCGGTCCCAGCCAGGCAGCAGCGGGGGGTCCACCACGGTTCCGTTGTCCAGGTCGATGGGTCCAGGGGCAGCCACACCCAGGCCCGCGATCTTGGTGACGTCCACACCGGAGTCCACCACGAGCTGCCCGATCTGGGCGGCAATGGTGGCAATGACCGCGGCGGGATCGTTGCCGCCCGGTGTTTTGATTCGTGAGTGCTGTACCACCGCGCCCACAAGGTCCAGGACGACGAAGGTGGTCACGGCGGGGTCCAGGTGGACTCCAATTGCATACATTCCCGCCGGGTTGAGCCTAAGCATGGTGCGCGGCTTGCCGGGTCCGCTGCCTTCCTTGCCTGCCTCGACGATCAGGTGCTGGTCCAGCAGGCGGCGCGAGATGTTGGAGATGGTCTGCGGCGAGAGGCCAACGATCTGGGCGAGTTCCACGCGGCTGAGCCCGCCGGATGACCTGCGGATGGCGTCGAGGATGACCGTGAGGTTGAAATCCCCCATGCGGGGAAGGTTGGTTCCGCGCCGTGGCGGCGAGGACTGGCGAACTTCTGGCACGGTCTCCCCTAGAGTCTTGGCCGCGTACTCATGTCTGAATCGTACGTTACCCCCTGACGCACGCCCAGAGCCGGAGGCTGCCCGCGACGCGGCCGGGCGCCCCTCAGGCCGGGGAGGACCGCCGGGTGCTGACCGCTACCGTGAACTTCGGGCTGGCGCCCTTGACCTTCGTGGGGCCCACCAGCCGTTCCAGCGCCGGGAGGTACTGCAGATGGCGGTTGAAGACGGTCCACAGTTCACCGCCGGGAGCCAACACCCTTGCGGCTGCCTCAAACAGTTTGATGCCCGCGCCGGCATGCACACTGGCGCCCAGATGGAACGGCGGATTCAGCAGGATCAGATCGGCGCTGCCGGCAGGCAGGGTGCTCATGGCATCGTCCTGGAGGACGCTGATGCGGTCTTCAAGGCCGTTGGCCCGCGCGGTGCCCAGGGCGGAGGCAACAGCGGCCGCGGACCGGTCGGTGGCCGTGACCCGCGAACCGGGATTGTGGCGGGCGTACATGGCCGCGAGGATTCCGGTGCCGCAGCCAAGATCGATGGCGTGCCGGGCGGCAGGCATGTCCGCCAGGAAGTCCAGCAGGAACCTGGTCCCGATGTCCAGCTTGGTCCCGGCGAAGACGGCGCCGTGCGCAGCAACATCGAGGTCCAGCGCGGCCGAGTGTTCGACGGCGGGTCCGTCACCTCCGGGACCCTCGTTTCGAGGGGATGCTCCCCGGGCGCCGCCGGCCACGATGATCCGGGACTTCTGCCGTGACAGCTGCGGCTGGACCGACTGGAAGTGCCGTTCGAGGACGGCGTTCATGCTGAGGGACATGTGCTTGATCCTTCCCCCGGCGAACAGCACCGCGTCCGGGGCCGCGTAACGAGCCACCGCGGCGGTAACCTCTTCCAGTTCCGCCAACGTCCGGGGCAGCTGCAGCAGGACAACGTCCGCCCCGGTGAGCAGCTCCGCTCCCATCGGCAATTGCTCGTAGCCCGGCCCTCCGGCCACTGTGGCAGCCTCCACGCCCAGGGCGGCCGCGTTGTTCCGGAGCGCCCGCTCCCCCGTGATGAGGTCTTCATGAACCCGGACCCGCGGGACCCCCAGCCCGGCGAGTGCGCCGAGGGTGAGGGCGCCATAGCGGTCCCCGATCACCGTCAGTTCGCGCCCGCCCTGCAGTTGATCAGCCGCAGCTTCCAGCAACAGCCTGTCGGTGGCATCCCAGGCCTGGAGATTGGGGGCCTCGACGTCCGGGTAACGCCGCAGGGTGCCGAAGACGGCCTCAAGACTCTTGTCAGCCACTGGTTCCTGCTGTCTGGGTAGGTTCTGTTGGGTTGGGCTGTTGTTGCCGCAGCGACGGCAGTTTGAGGATGGCCGCCACGGCCGCGCGGCCCGCCCGGTTGGCGCCGATGGTGGACGACGACGGCCCGTAGCCCACCAGATGCACCCGCGGCTCCGCTGCCACCTGGGTTCCGTCCATGACAATGCCGCCGCCGGGTCCCCTCAGGTGCAGCGACGCCAGGTGTTCGAGTTCTGCCCGGAATCCGGTGGCCCAGAGGATGACGTCCGCCCGGTGCAGGCTGCCGTCGGTGAGGCGGACGCCGTCGGGCTCTATGGCGGTGAACATCGGGCGCCTTTCCAAGGCGCCGCGAGCGGCCGCCGCCCGCAGGGCCGGTGTCCAGATCAGGCCGGTTACGGAAACCACACTTTGCGGCGGCAGCCCCTGACGTACGCGTTCCTCCACGAGGGCCACGGCGTCGTGGCCTGCCTGGGCATCGAACGCGGCGTCCCGCCATTCCGGTTCCCGTCTGGTGAACCAGCTGGTGGCTGTGACCTGTGAGATCTCGTCCAGCAGCCCGACGGCGGAAATCCCACCTCCCACCACGATGACGTGCAGGCCGCGGAATTCCTCGGCGGAAACATAGTCGGCAACGTGCAGCTGCCGGCCCCGGAACGTGGATCTTCCCGGGTAGATGGGCCAGAACGGCCTGGTCCAGGTACCGGTGGCGTTGATGAGTGCCTTCGCCGACCAGCCGCCACCGCTGGTACTGATCCTCAGCCTGCCATCCGGATCTGCGTCTTCCCGCTCCACCGAGGCAACCTTGACCGGGCGGAGGACCTCAAGTCCCAGCTCCCGCTCGTAGCCGGCGAAGTACCGCGTCAGGAATTCCGAGCTGGGCTCTGCCGGATCCACGTCCGGTTTCGCGATGCCGGGGAGGTCGCTGATGCCGTTGACCGTGGCCATCCGCAGGCTCTTCCAGCGGTGGCGCCATGCCCCGCCGGGACCCTGCTCGGCATCGAACACCTTGTAAGCCAGACCCCTGCGCTGCAGGTGGTAGGCAGCGGAGAGGCCGGCCTGGCCTGCGCCGATGACCGCCACATCAACTTCCCCGCTGGACACGGCTTTCCCGGTAGACATTTCGCGGATCCCGGTCAGACCTTCTTCACCACGGAGGATTTGAGCTGCATGGGCCCCACGCCGTCCACTTTGCAGTCGATATCATGGTCCCCCACGCCGTCCATCAGCCTGATGCCGCGGACCTTGGTGCCCACCTTGATGACGTTCGAGCTGCCCTTGATCTTCAGGTCTTTGACCACCGTGACGGTATCGCCGTCAGCAAGGACATTGCCCACCGCGTCCTTGATGACCCGCGGCCCCGCCTCCTCCAGCCCTTCGCTGGCCTCGGCGGACCATTCGTGGCCGCATTCCGGGCATACCAGGAGCGCGCCCATCTCGTAGGTGTACGCACTGGAGCATTCGGGGCACGGCGGGAAGGTTTCGTTCACTCCCCCATGATAATCGTGGCTGCATCACTGACAGGCGCGGGCCGCCGTCGTACTGTTGGGCCATGGCGGAAGAAAGGCAGGGACCATGACAAGGGAAAAAGGGGCCGCAACACTGCTGGCCAAAGCGCTGGCCATTGTCCTGGGCTCGGCGGAGGTGCCACTCCGGCTGCGGGCATGGGACGGCACGGAGGCTGGACCGCCCGGTGCTCCGGTTCTTGAGTTCAGATCACGCCGTGCCCTGCGCCGGATCCTTTGGTCGCCGGGTCAGTTGGGGCTCAGCCGGGCGTATGTCGCGGGCGACATTGAAGCCCCGGGTGACATTTTCGCAGGATTCCAGGCGCTGAGTTCGGTGGGCAAGTTCTCCGAACCCGGCCCGTTCACACCGCTGACACCCCGGGAACTGCTGACCCTGCTCAGTACCGCTGTGCGGCTCGGTGCGTTGGGGCCCAACCCCGCGCCTCCCCCGGAGGAGGCGAGGGTCACCCGGAAGGGGCGGCCGCACACCCGGCACCGCGATGCCGCGGCAATTTCACATCATTACGACGTCGGCAATGACTTTTATGCCCTCGTGCTGGGACCGACAATGGTTTATTCGTGTGCTGTATGGGGGTCCGGAACGTCCGACGGCGGGGCGGCGGCTGGCGGGGCTGCGGACGGCACTGCGGCGGACGGCCGCGGCCTTGTGGCGGGACTTGAGGAAGCCCAGGCAGCGAAACTGGATCTGGTGTGCCGGAAACTGGGGCTGAAACCCGGGATGCGGGTGCTGGATGTGGGCTGCGGCTGGGGCAGCTTCGCCCTGCACGCTGCCGAAAACTATGGCGTCTCCGTGGTGGGAGTGACGCTCTCCTCGGAGCAGGCCGTGCGTGCCCGCAAACGGGCAGCGGACGCCGGCCTTACCGAAAACATCGACATCCGTGTGCAGGACTACCGGGATATCCCCGACGGACCCTTTGATGCAATCAGCTCGATCGGCATGTCCGAGCATGTGGGCCGGGAACAGATGCCGGGCTACGTAGAGGTGCTGCACGGCTTGCTCCGCCCGGGCGGACGGTTGCTCAACCACGCGATTTCGTGGAACGCCGGCCCCACCAAGCCGGACCCTGATTCCTTCATTCCGCGCTATGTCTTTCCCGACGGCGAGATGATCAGCCTGGGCGAGATGGTCAGTGCGCTGGAGGGCGGCGGATTTGAGGTGCTCGACGTCGAGGCCCTGCGCCTGCACTATGCCCTGACCCTGCGGGCGTGGGTGCGGCGGCTGGAGGAGAACTGGGATGAGGCTGTCCGGCTGACCAGCCTGGGCCGGGCCCGCGTGTGGAGGCTGTACATGGCTTCCAGTGCCCTGGGTTTCGAGACCGGCCTCACGGGCGTCAACCAGGTGCTGGTGCAGAGGGCCGGCGGGGCAGAGCCGCCATTGCGCCGGACAGACTGGGTCTAGCACGCAGACTGGATCTAGCAGGACAGACTGGATCTAGCAGGACAGACTGGGTTTATAGCGGAAGAGCCACCCGCTGGGTGGCTCTTCCGCTGGTCCCGGGATGGTTCCCGGATTTGGTGGAGCTGAGGGGACTCGAACCCCTGACCCCCTGCATGCCATGCAGGTGCGCTACCAGCTGCGCCACAGCCCCAAACCCTTGCTGACCGGCGGTTCACACCGGCCGAAGCAACCTGTTCAGCTTAATGGAAATCCGCCTTGCGCGCCAATCGGCAGCCGCAACCCGGGCAACAAAAAAGTCCGCCGGAATCTTTCGATTCCGGCGGACCATCCGGTGGAGCTGAGGGGACTCGAACCCCTGACCCCCTGCATGCCATGCAGGTGCGCTACCAGCTGCGCCACAGCCCCGGACCTTCGCTGATCCGTGGTTTCCCCGGAGCAACTCAAATATCTTAGACCAGCGTTTCAGAAAATTCCAAATCCGGCATATTGGGCCCGGCGAGGCCTCTTATTCGGTTTCGGAGCCTGCCGGAGCCTTGGCTGAGGTGTCATCCGCCAGCTGCAGGTCAACCACGGGGCAGTCCTTCCACAGGCGCTCCAGGGCGTAGAAGACGCGGTCCTCTTCGTGCTGGACGTGGATGACGATGTCCGAGTAGTCCAGCAGTACCCAGCGTCCGCCGGAGCGGCCCTCACGGCGGGTGGGACGCAGGTCCTGTTTGGCCAGTTCCTCTTCGATGCCGTCCACAATGGCGTTGACCTGGCGTTCGCTCGGTGCAGAGGCAATGAGGAAGACGTCGGCCAGAGCCAACCGCTCACTGACGTCAAGCGCCACGATGTCGTGGGCAATCTTGTCCGCGGCGGCCTTGGCGGCGTGGCGGGCTATGGCGATGGATGAATCTGATGCAGTCACGGGACTCCTTGTTGTTTTCTAAAGCTTTGTGTGAGGGCGCTACGGGTGGGGCGCCGGGTCAGCGGGACATGCCGCTGATGATGAGGACGACGCCGGAGATGAGGGCCACGATCCCAAAAACAAGGACGAGGACCTGCATCAGCCTGAGCCGCTTCGCGCGGGCCAGGCCTGCGGTTGCCGCGTCCAGGGGTTCCAGCCCGTGCGCGGAACTGGCCGGGATCCGGGGCAGGTCCTCGAAGAGATCGTCAGGCTCGACCATCTGTTGTTGGGGCATGGCGGGTGCGGCCCGTTTCGGCTCGGCTGCTGCCTTGGCGGCAGCTTCTGCCCTGGCTATAACCCGGGAACGGCCTGAGGGCGCTGCGGGTGCGGAACCGGTTGAAGACTGCTTCGGCGTGCCGGACGGCCGGCGGCCTTTGCCGCCGGTCCGGACCTTCTGTCCGGGCTGGGTTACCACCGGCACATGCGAAGTTGCCGAGGGTTTCATGACGGGGCGGTCGATGCCTGGCACCTGGACGAACTCGAGCGGCGTCACCATGGCGAGATTGGCGGCAGTGGCCGGGCCCGGCCGCGTCCCGGACGGCTGCGTCCCGGCCGGTTGTGTCGCCGGGCGGGGGGATGTGGTTGTACCCAGGGAAGACGTGGCGGGTTCGGCCTGCTCAGCCAGTTTCTGCTTTGCCATGGCCCGGCGGTTGAGGATGGCTGCCCGCTCGGCCAGTGCGATCTGTTCCGCCAGGATGTCCGGATCCACTGCCTCCGGATCCAGGGAAGCAATGTGCTCCATCTTGGCCAGCTGGTTCTTGGCCTGCTCGGCGATCAATGACCGCGCTGCGAGGGCCTGTTCCACACTCATGCCGGCGGGAACGCGGGTCTCCGGGGCGGGCACCTCAGTGCCGCCGGTGGCCAGCATGGGATCAGTGCGGGCACCGGGACCTGCATTGGCTGGGGCGACACGGGGCTGGCCTGCGCTCTGCGGGCCCACTGCCTGCTGGACCTTTGCCTGCTCGCCCGGCGCCTGCTTGCCCGGTGCCTTCTGGACCGCAGGGGCAACGACCGGATTGGCCGAGGTGACGGCCTGTTCCTTAAGCTGCTGCAGCCGCAGCTGCCTGCGGGTGGGAGGGCCTCCGGCGGACAGCTGCCCTTCTTTCTCCTCAAGCTCCTTGATGGCACGCAGGGCCGCCCGGTCGCGGGCACGGATCTGAGAGGACCGTTCGGCAGGTGTTTGTTCCGGCACGGAATCCACCGGGGTGTCGGACACCCGGCGTTGTTTTGAGGCAGGCGAAAGCTGGCCGGGGGCGGGAGGCCCGGCCACCTTCTTGTCGTCTCTGGACTGCCGCAGTTCGCGACGGCTGCGGACGGGGGGCTGTTCCTGACTCATTGAGAACTCATTCAGTACTGGCTGACTCGTCTGTTTCGGTAGTGCTGACGTCCTGGGGAAATGGTCCCTCGGCGTACAGTCCGTATTTGGCGATGTATTGCACCACACCGTCCGGCACGAGGTACCAGACTGGATTATGGCCGGCTACCCTGATCCGGCAATCGGTGGAGGAGATGGCCATGGCCGGCACCTCCAGGAGGCTGACGTCTTTCCGGCCCATGCCGTCGAGCACGTGCCCTGGCCGCGTCACGCCCACAAAATGCGCGAGTGACCACAACTCATCGATGTCTTTCCAGGACAGGATCTGCGCCAGCGCGTCGGCTCCGGTGATAAAGAAAAGATCCGCATCCGGCCGCTGGGTCCTCAGATCCCGCAAGGTATCAATGGTATACGTGGGCCCGGGCCGGTCAACATCGACCCTGCTCACGGTGAAGCGCGGATTCGAGGCCGTGGCAATCACCGTCATCAGGTAGCGGTGCTCTGCCTCGCTCACCTGCTTGTGCGATTTCTGCCATGGCTGCCCGGTGGGGACAAAGACCACTTCATCCAGACCAAACTTGGCTGCTACTTCACTGGCGGCGACGAGGTGGCCGTGGTGGATGGGATCAAACGTCCCGCCCATCACGCCCAGCCGCAGCCTGCCTTCAGCACCTTCACGGTGCAGAACAGTGGAAATGTCAGTGGCCTTGGCCGTGGTCGTGCTTGTTGGGGTGCTGGCGGTGCGGATCGGCGTGCTCTTCCGTTGCGGTGTGCCGGTTGCCCAGGTTGGAGTAGGACAGCGTGATGAACATCAGCACCAGCAGGATGGCGAACATGACCGCGCCGAAGACATACGGGTCAGCCCACAGCGGGGCGAGTTCGTGTTCTTCGCCTTCGGCAACGGTCATGGCAATCTGCTGGAGCAGCATTTTCTCCCCTAGGGTTCAAGGATGTAGCAGCGGATTCTCCGCTGTTGTAGGACTTTTGTCTATGTTACCGCGTTGTCAGCCGCGGACCTGGCCCTCGCCCTGCACGATCCATTTGGTGGTGGTGAGCTCAGTCAGCCCCATCGGTCCGCGTGCGTGCAGCTTCTGGGTGGAAATGCCCACTTCGGCGCCCAGCCCCAGCTCGCCGCCGTCGGTAAACCGCGTGGAAGCGTTGACGATGACCGCAGCCGAATCGATCTCGGCGATGAACCGCTCCGCATTGGCAAGGTTGTTGGTCAGGATGGCTTCGGTGTGGCCGGTGGACCACGTGCGGATGTGCTTGACGGCGTCGTCGAGGCTGTCCACCATGGCCACGGCGAGGTCAAGGTCCATGTATTCAGTCCCCCAGTCAACGTCCGACGCCGGCTCGGACTCTACGGAGGAGGGCAGGGCCGCGCGGACCCGCTCATCAACGTGCAGCCTCACCCCTGCGGCGCTCAGGGCGGCAGCCACGGCAGGGAGCACGGTGGAGCGTGAATGGACCAGCAGGGTCTCCACGGTGTTGCACACGCTGGGCCGCTGTGTCTTGGCGTTCAGCAGGATGTCAACGGCCATCTCTTCACCGGCGGATTCGTCGATGAAGATGTGGACGTTGCCCTCGCCGGTTTCGATGACGGGCACGGCGGCGTTGGTGACGACGGACTGGATCAGTTCCCGCCCGCCCCGCGGGATCAGGACATCAACCCGGCCGCGGGCGCGCATCAGCGCATTCGCACCTTCGCGGCCGTACTGGTCCACGGTCTGCACGGCGTCGGACGGCAGACCCACGCTGTCAAGGGCTTCGCGGAGTACGTGGACAAGGGCCTCATTGGTGGCGGCAGCGGCTGTGCCGCCCCGGAGGATGACTGCGTTGCCGCTCTTCAGGGCGAGTCCGGCGATGTCCACGGTGACGTTGGGACGGGCCTCGTAAATGGCGGCCACCACACCCATGGGCACATTGACCTGGCGCAGGCGCAGGCCATTGGGCAGGGTCTGGCCGCGGACCACATTTCCCACCGGGTCCGGCAGGTTGGCGAGATTATCCAGCGCGTCCACGAGTCCGGTGATGCGGGCTTCAGTCAACGTCAGGCGGTCCAGCATGGCCGCGGACGTACCGTTAGCCTTGCCGGCAGCCACGTCCTTGGCATTGGCGGCGAGGATAAGGCCATTGCGCTCCTGGAGGGCAGCTGCAATGGCGCGCAGGCCGCGGTCCTTCCACGCCCGGTTGGCCCTTGCCATCCGCCGGGCCGCATGCCGTGAACGGTCGGCGATCGCGTGCACTGCGGCCTCAACGTCAGCGGCGGAGGCCGGAACGGCAGGTGCATCCGGTGAAGCAGGAACGGCAGTGTTCTCCCCGGAAGTCGCAGCAGTGGTATGGGTCAGCGCCTCAGTCATGGTTCAAGTTTAGGCGAGCCGGACGCTCAGACCAGCACCAGGTCATCAACGTGAACAACTTCACGGTCATACCGGCGCCCCAGCGACTTGCCAAGTTCCTTGGTGGACCGGCCCAGCATCTGCGGCAGTTCCGCGGCGGAGTAGTTGACCAGCCCGCGGGCAATGACGGTGCCGTCGGCACTGGCCATCTCGACGGCGTCGCCCGCTTCAAAATCCCCGTTAACGGCGGAAATGCCGGCCGGCAGCAGCGAGGTGTGGCGGTCCCGGACTGCCTTGACAGCGCCGTCGTCGAGAATAAGCCGGCCATGGACGGACGCAAGGTGTTCCAACCACAGCATGCGGACCGGTTTGCGGGCACCGTTGACGGTGAACCAGGTGCCCACGTCTTCCCCCGCCAGTGCGGCGGCTGCGTTGCCCGTGGATGTGACCAGGGCGTGGATGCCGGAGCCGGCCGCAATGGTTGCCGCCTCGACTTTGGTCATCATTCCGCCGGTCCCCACACCGGCCTTGCCGGCCTTGCCGATTGACACACCGTCGAGATCGTGCGGGCCTTCAACGAGCGGGATCCGCTTGGCACCGTGCGACGGCGGGCCGTCGTACAGGGAGTCGACGTCGGAGAGCAGCACCAGCGCGTCGGCGCGGACCAGGTGGGCCACCAGGGCGGCGAGGCGGTCGTTATCCCCGAAGCGGATCTCGTGGGTTGCCACGGTGTCGTTTTCGTTGACCACCGGCACCACTCCAAGGTTCAGGAGACGGTCCAGGGCGCGGAAGGCGTTGGTGTGCTGGCTGCGGCGCATCAGGTCATCTGCGGTGAGCAGCACCTGGCTGACGGTCACGCCGTGGGCGCCGAAAGCCTGGGTGTAGCGGGCCATCAGCAGGCCCTGGCCCACACTGGCGGCGGCCTGCTGGGTGGCAAGGTCACGCGGCCGTTTGGCCAGGCCAAGGGGCGCGAGGCCAGCCGCAATGGCGCCGGAGGAAACCAGGATGATCTCCGTGCCGGAATTCCGCTTGGCTGCCAGCGCATCCGCCAATGCGGTCAGGGACTCCTCGGAGATGCCCCCCTTGATGCTGGTAAGCGACGACGAACCCACCTTGACCACAATCCTGCGGGCGCCGGAGAGCACACCCCGGTCCGCGGTCCGCTGGTGCGGCACCGCGGCAGTGGTGCTACTGGTCATCGTCTGCGCCCAGTCCACTCTCCTTGAGCGGCTTGGCGATGCGGCGGCTGCTGACTGACTCGGTCCAGATCCCGGCTTTCCGTTCGGACTCGAGCTCGGCGCGGGCGGCTGCCTTGGCATCCTTGCGCTCCTGCTGCTCGTCCCGCTTCTGGCCACGGGTGGGGCGGTCGCCGATGTCCGCAAAACGGACGTCGGTGCCACGCGGGGCGGCGAGCAGCTCGGCACCGGCCATCATGGTGGGCTCCCAGTCGAACACCACGCCGTCATCCTCGCCGATCACCACGGTGTCACCGGGCTTGGCACCCTGCTTGAACAGTTCGTTTTCCACGCCGAGCTTGGCCAGGCGGTCTGCGAGGTAGCCGATGGCTTCCTCGTTGGTGAAGTCCGTCTGCTTGACCCAGCGCACAGGCTTGTCACCGAGGACGCGGAACAGCGGCTCAAGGTTCTTTTCCTCGCGGCGGATCTTGAAGCCGGCCTCGTTCACGGCGCGCGGACGCAGCACGGGCGGCTGGACCTTCGGCGGTGCCGCGGCAAGGGTGTCACGGGCAGACTGGACGATTTCCGCCATGGCAAAGCCGAGCTGGCGCAGGCCCTCGTGGCTGGTGGCTGAGATTTCGAAGACCCGGTAGCCGCGGGATTCCAGTTCCGGGCGGACGAACTCGGCCATGTCCTTGCCGTCCGGGAGGTCCACCTTGTTCAGGGCTACCAGGCGCGGGCGGTGGTTCAGCGGGACAACTTCGCCGTCAGTGCCGGCGTAGCTCATGTCCACGGCGTACTTTTCCAGTTCGGCCTCGATGATGGCCAGATCGGAGAGCGGATCGCGGTCCGCTTCGAGCGTGCCGCAGTCCAGAACGTGCACCAGTGCGGCGCAGCGCTCCACGTGGCGCAGGAAGTGGTGGCCCAGGCCCTTGCCTTCGCTGGCGCCCTCGATCAGGCCCGGGACGTCAGCGATGGTGAAGCGGACATCGCCGGCCTGGACAACGCCAAGGTTGGGAATAAGCGTGGTGAAAGGGTAATCGGCGATCTTGGGCCGCGCGGCGGACATGGCCGCGATCAGGCTGGACTTGCCGGCAGACGGGAAGCCCACCAGGGCGATGTCCGCAATGGACTTCAGTTCCAGCACAACATCGCTGGACTCGCCCTCGATGCCGAGGAGCGCGAAGCCCGGGGCCCGGCGCTTCTGGGAGGACAGTGATGCGTTGCCCAGGCCGCCCTGGCCGCCGGCCGCCGCAACGTACTCGGCGCCTTCGCCCACGAGGTCAGCGAGGACGGTGCCGTCCTTGGATTTGACTACGGTGCCGTCCGGGACCGGGAGGATGAGGGTCTCGCCGCTCTTGCCGCCGCGCCAGTCACCCATGCCGGGGCCGCCGTTGGTGGCGTGGCGGTGCGGGGCGTGGTGGTAATCCAACAGGGTGGTGGTCTGGTGATCCACACGCAGGATGACGTCGCCGCCGTCGCCGCCGTTTCCGCCGTCGGGCCCGCCGAGAGGCTTGAACTTCTCGCGGTGGACGGAGACACAGCCGTGGCCGCCGGTACCGCCGGATACGTGCAGTACTACCCGGTCTACAAAGCTCGCCACGTGGATCTCCTCAGTGCTGTTTCCTGGACGCCCGAAGGCACCAAAACGATTGTAATGCGGTTAAAAGAACAGTGGAGCGGACCAACAGGTCCGCCCCACCACTTCAGAACTATTTGTTACTCTGCAGCTGCAGCAGCAACGATGTTGACTACGCGGCGACCACGGCGCGTGCCGAATTCGACAGCTCCCGGGGTCAGTGCGAACAGGGTGTCGTCGCCGCCACGGCCTACGCCTGCACCCGGGTGGAAGTGGGTGCCGCGCTGGCGGACGATGATCTCGCCTGCGGAAACTACCTGGCCGCCGAAGCGCTTGACGCCGAGGTACTGGGCGTTGGAGTCACGACCGTTGCGAGTGGAGCTCGCGCCTTTTTTATGTGCCATTTGAAATGCCTGCCTCTAAATTCTGGGGAATCTGCTGAAAACTTGAACAGTAACGAAAGGTTACTTGATACCAGTGATCTTGACCTTGGTCAGTTCCTGACGGTGACCCTGGCGCTTCTTGTAACCGGTCTTGTTCTTGAACTTCTGGATGACGATCTTCGGACCGCGAAGGTCATTGAGGATCTCAGCCGTGACAGTTACCTTGGCCAGGTCCGCAGCTGCGGCAGTGACCTTCTCACCGTCAACCAGGAGCAGGACGGGCAGCTCAATGGTGCTGCCAGCTCCACCGGCGACGCGGTTGAGGGTAACGAAGTCTCCAACGGAGACCTTCTCTTGCCGGCCGCCTGCGCGGACAATCGCGTACACCACTTGGGAACTCACTTCTCTCGACGTTTATTACTAGATTTGCGTGCGGAACCTGGGTCCATGTTTGGCTGGGCTCTCGCTGTGCCTCAACGCCGTGGGGTCGTAACCCAAGTGTTGGCGTAAGCACCGAAGATCTAGAATACGCTAATTTTGCCTTCGGCCGCAAATGAGGCTGGTTACGGCAGGTTGACTGTGATAGGACCCACAAGCAGGTACAGCACTGACAACCAGGAACCGTGCCCGACTATCCTACCGGCTGAAAGCGCCGCAGGCGTTCAGGCGTGCAGGCGCGGCGCGTCGAAGAACTCCACTTCGAAACGGCATGACTGGCCGAAGGCCGCCAACATGGCCACCCTCTCGTCCTCGGAGCCCCTGCGTCCGGCGTCGTCAGCCAGGGCAATGGCTTCCCGGGTGGCCTGAGCGAAGTCCTCGTCCGCGTAGGTCCGCAGCCATTCGGCATAAGGGTGCGAATCCGGGGAGCCTGCATCGACGAACTCCCGGTGCAGCGTCTGCCCCACTTCGGCGTACAGCCAGAAGCACGGGAGGACAGCAGCCACCAGTACGGCGTAGCTGCCGGAGGCCGAGGCCGCCAGCAAGTGGTCCACATACGCTTTCGTGACCGGCCCGAGGCCCGGCTCCACCGTGCGGGAACTGAGCCAGCTCCGGTGCAGCTCTGACTCGACCTCCAGGCACTGCTGCGCGGAGCGGGCCCAGAACAGTTGACCAGCCTCAGTGGGCGCCAGCGCGCTGGCGCGGGCCAGCACCCGCGAGTAGCCGTTGAGGTAGATGGCGTCCTGAGCGAGGTAGTAGCTGAACTGCGCCTCGCTCAGGGAGCCGGCCGTGAGGTCCCGGATAACCTCCAGCCCGTAGATCGCTTCCAGTTCCGGAGCCGCCTCCAGCCGCAGCAGTTCAGCGAATTCGCCCTCCGCCAAGCCATGCTTCGCGTGGTGGAAGTGGTGGATCGGGCCGTTTCCCTCCCCCACCTCCAGCTGGCCGGAGGCCTGGAGCGCGCCGGCCAGCCAGGGCTTCACCTGCCGCAGCGAGGCTTCCCAGTCGCCCAGCCGGGCCTGCACGGCAGCCATCGCCGATGACAGCGAGCATCCGGTCCCGTGGCTGTTCGGCGTGACAACGCGCTCCCCCGCACACTCCACCACCTCCTGCGAAAGCAGTCCCCCGGCGTTGACCAGGGCATCAGGGCAGGTATCGCCGTCGAGGTGGCCTCCCTTCACAAGGATGGTGGCCCCGGTGGCGGCAGAAAGCCGGCGTCCTTGCTGCAGTGCCTCTTCCCAGTTTTGCGCCTGCGGCTCGCCGAGCAGGAGTGCAAGTTCCACCAGGTTTGGCGTGATCAGGTCAGCGAGCCTGAGCAGGTCCCTGAGGGCACCCTCGGCGGCTTCCTTCAGGAGCCTGTCCCCGCTTGTGGCCACCATCACCGGGTCCAGGACGACGACGGCGGGGCGGACTTTTTCCAGCCACCCGCGGACCACGGCTATCACCTCAGCGTCACCCAGCATGCCGATTTTGACGGCGTCGATGGTGATGTCGTCGCTGATGGCCTCGAGCTGCTGGGCCAGGAAGGATGCTGGGGGGACGTGGACGGCCCGGACGCCCAGGGTGTTCTGGGCGGTCAGGGCGGTGATGGCGGCCATCCCGTAGCCACCGAAGGCCGCGATGCTTTTCAGGTCGGCCTGGATGCCGGCGCCGCCTGAGGGATCAGAGCCCGCGATGGACAGAACGCGGGGTATTTCGCACCGCACGTGGCCGTCAGTGGAGCGGCTTTGTAAGGTCTGGCCCGGGGTAGTTTCGGAAGAAGGAGCTGCAGTGGAGGTACTGGCAGCCGGGGGCAGGATAAGAGTAGAAGCCAAGGAGACATCCCTTCGCCGGTGCTAACCGGACAGGTTCAACGGGTCTGGATCTCAGCCGGCACTCTGCGCGGCACCCCGTGTCAGTGGTTCAGCCTAGCCTCTTGTGCGGGTTCCGGCCTTCCGTGACGTTTTGGGGCCAGCGTCCACACCCTGAAGGCGGGTGGTTAAAGCGCAATGCCCGTCCGCGCCTGTCTAGAACAGGCGCGGCCGGGCATCGCGGCTTGGTTGGTCAGAGCTCTGAAGCCGGAACCCCTACACCGAGGATGATGGGGGCCTCCGCAGCCGGTTTGTCAGCGGCAGGAACCTTGGCGGGTTCCGGTGCCTTGGCGGCGTGGGAGTGCCCGGCGGAAGCCGCAGGCGCGGCCTCGTGATGCTCCACTGACGTGGCATTGGCTGCGCCCTGGGCACGGCTGGCACTTCGGTTACGCCGCGGCCGGCGGGTACGTGTCTGGTCCGCGGTGTGATCCGAGTAGTCCTTCTCCTCCGCGGCTGGCTGCTGGCGGGCCGGCTGGACTGCAGCCTGGGCCTTTTCGGCCGGTACGGCCGTCCCGGCAGCCGGAGCTTCAGCTGCCTGGGCTTCAGGCCCGGCAACCGGTGCACCCAGATGCGCGAAGGCCTCGGCAAGCCGGTCCAGGGTCAGGGCAGGCGACTGCGGGTGATCCGCGTGGTGCTCCACGAACGGCAGCACAACCTGCTCTCCACCGAACGTCAGCACTGCACCGGGACGGCTGCTGGGGTCGGTTCCGGTGCGTTCCGCAGGTGCTGCGGCTGACGCTTGGGAAGGTGCCGGCGTTGGTGCTTTCGCCGGTGCCGCCGCAGCAGCCTGGCCAGCAGCGCCAAGTGCCTGCGCCACCTCCTCTTCATGCACGTGTGCAGCGTGTGCAGCAGCGGCAATGTTTGCCAGTGCAGCCCTGGTGGCCTCAGCCTTGGCGTGGCGCTCGGCGTCACTGGGGTCAGGGTGGACCGTGTGGATCTGCACCGGGGCTGCCGGCGCGACTTCGAGGGGCTGGCCCCCGCGGCCACGGCGGCGCTTGCGGTCCGTGCGGCCACCGGGCTGGTTGTCTCCGCGCGCCGGATCCATGCGCTGGTCAGGGCGCTGATCGGTGCGCGGCGCTTCGGTCCGGTGGCTGTCGGCACGCTGCACGTGGTGCTCAGCGGCAACAGTATTTGCCCGGCGGTGTTCCACGGGGTCGTCATGGGTGACGATTCCGCGGCCGGCGCAGGTTTCGCACTGTTCCCCGAAGACCTCAAGGAGCCCGGTGCCCATCCGCTTGCGCGTCATCTGGACCAGGCCCAGTGATGTCACTTCGGCGACCTGGTGCTTGGTGCGGTCGCGGCCCAGGCACTCCACCATGCGGCGCAGGACGAGGTCGCGGTTGGACTCGAGCACCATGTCGATGAAGTCGATGACAATGATGCCGCCGATATCGCGGAGCCGGAGCTGCCGGACCACTTCTTCGGCTGCTTCGAGGTTGTTCTTGGTGACGGTTTCCTCGAGGTTGCCGCCACTGCCGGTGAACTTACCGGTGTTGACGTCCACCACGGTCATGGCTTCGGTACGGTCGATCACCAGGGAGCCCCCGGACGGCAGGAAGACCTTGCGTTCGAGCGCCTTGTGTATCTGCTCGTCGATCCGCCAGGCAGCGAAGATGTCCTGGTCCTTGGTCCACTTTTCCAGCCGGCCCACCAGGTCCGGGGCAACGTAAGTGACGTAGGCCTCGATGGTGTCCCAGGCTTCTTCACCGGAGACGATCAGCTTGGAGAAGTCCTCGTTGAAGACGTCTCGGACCACCTTGATGGTGAGGTCCGGTTCGCCGTAGAGGAGTTCGGGGGCAAGGATCTTCGTTGAGGTGGACTGGCTTTCGATGCCCTCCCACTGGGCGCGCAGCCGGTTGATGTCATGCGTGAGCTCCTCTTCCGAGGCGCCTTCGGCAGCGGTGCGGACAATCACGCCGGCATGCTCCGGGAGGCGGTCCTTGAGGATGCGCTTGAGGCGGTTGCGTTCGACGTCGGGGAGCTTGCGTGATATGCCGGTCATGGAGCCGCCGGGAACGTACACGAGGTAGCGGCCGGGCAGGGAGATCTGGCTGGTCAGGCGGGCGCCCTTGTGGCCTACGGGGTCCTTGGTGACCTGAACCAGGACCGTATCGCCTGACTTGAGCGCGTTTTCGATCCGGCGCTGCTTGCCTTCGAGGTTGACTGCTTCCCAGTTCACTTCGCCGGCGTAGAGGACGGCGTTGCGGCCGCGTCCGATGTCAACGAACGCGGCTTCCATGGAAGGCAGCACGTTCTGCACCTTGCCGAGGTAGACGTTGCCGATCAGGGAGTCCTGCTGGGTCTTGGAGACAAAGTGCTCGGCCAGGACGCCGTCTTCGAGGACCGCGATCTGGATTCTGTCGTCGCGCTGGCGGACGATCATCTGCCGGTCAACGGATTCACGGCGGGCCAGGAACTCGGCCTCGGTGATCACCGTGCGGCGGCGGCCGGTATCGCGGGATTCGCGGCGGCGCTGCTTCTTGGCTTCGAGCCTGGTGGAGCCCTTGACGGATGTCACGCGGTTATTGACCGGCGCTTCGGTGGCGGCGCGCGGTGCGCGGACGCGTGTCACCGTATTGGGCGGATCGTCGCCTTCTCCACCGGTCAGCTCCAGGTCCTGATCACCACGGCGGCGGCGGCGGCGACGGCGGGACGTCACGCCTTCTTCGGCCTGGCCTGCTGATTCTTCGTCGTCTTCAGCGGCGCCGTCCTGGCCGCCTTCGGCAGCTTCGGCGTCGTTATCAGTATCGTCGGTGCGGCTGCGGCCACGGCGGCCACGGCTGCGGCGCCTGCGGCGGCCGTTGGCGTCGTCCGCTTCGCCGTCTTCGGCGTCGTCCTCTTCAGGTTCAACGGCCGCTGGAACGGCGGCCGGCACCGGGCGGGCCACCGTGCTCAGGTCAGGCGCCTGGAAAAGCACCGACGTGGACGAGCCTGGTTCAAGGAAAAGTGAACCAAAGGGACTGGCCACCTCGGCGCGGGCGGACTCTGCCGCCGGGGCAGCGGTCTCCTGCCGAGCTGTTTCCTGCTGCTCCTGAGCCTGCGTTGCAGGGGCTTCAGGAACTTCCGGTGACTCACCTCCGGGTACTACTGCGGCCACAGCCACAGCGGCTCCAGGAGCAGCGGCAGTCTCAGGGGCAGTCACGGCTTCAGGAGCAGCGGCTGCGGCAGTTTCCGGTGCAGCAGTCGCAGGGGCTGAGGTCTTGCGGGTGGCTACGCGGCGGCGACGGACAGGTTTCGTGTCCACGGCAGTCTCTTCGCTCTGTACCGCGGCGGAAGCCTCCACGGCAGCAGGCTCTACAGCAGCGGGTGTTTCCGTGGCCTCGGCAGCGAAGGCGGGAAGCGGTTCTGCCTCGGCTGCCTTGCGTGTGCGTGTCCGGCGGACGGGCGCCTTGGCGGCCGGTGCAGCGGCGGCGTCGTCGCCGGTCAGAGTCAGTGCCTCAGGCGTGCCGGGCGCTGCTGCCTCTGCCGCGGTTGCGGCACCGGAGTCGATTGCGGCACCGGCGTCGATTGCGGTGTCCGTGGCGGCTGCAGCCTTGGGTGCCGCTTTGCGGCGGGTCCGGGTGGCCTTCTTCGGCGCTTCAACGGCCTCAGCCACTGCTGCTTCGTCATTAACGGCTGGTACTTGTTCGTTTTCCATATGTGGCAACACTCCTGCCCCTGACGTACCGCCACATCCGGCACCCAGTGGGGCACATATTGTCAAAACCCGCAGGCGTTGACAGAAGTCAAGTGGATACTCTCAGGTTCGCACCGGCAGTGGGGTGCGGCAGCCCGTGGGAGCCGTTGGCTGTGTCCTGAAACCCGTTGTTCTACGTGCCACAACCAGGTGCCGACCAATGGGACGCGGGACGCCGGATCAGAGGATCCAAAGCCTGCCCTGCTCGTCATTGGCGGTCTTGGGAACAAGCCACCGGACCGGAGTCCGAATGTGGGTCGGCCTCCAGCCACGTTCATTCTCTCACACCCGGACTGAAAGACGGCGGAAGCCCGGACGCGGATCGAACGGCCTTCCGGCTGAATGCTGTCCCCAGCCCACGGCGTTACAATCAGGCAAGGAGCACCCGACGCAAAGGACGCCACGAACCATGCCCAGCATCTCCCCCGCCACAGGCACCGGCAGCCCCGCAGCCGAACGCATGGCAGGCCCGGATCCTGTGACTTCAGCAGCCGTTCCGCCCATGACCCGCAACCGGCCCCTGGGCTGGCTGATGGTCATCACCAGCCTGATCGGCTGGCTGGCGTCCGGGACGCTGGTCCTGGAAAAGCTTGAGGTCCTCAAGGATCCCAACCACACCACCGTGTGCGATGTGAATCCGTGGATCTCCTGCGGCCAGGTCATGCAGACATGGCAAAGTTCGGTGTTCGGCTTCCCCAACATGTTCATCGGCATTGTGGCCTTCGCCGTCACCCTCGCCGTCGGCATGGCCCTGCTGTCCGCGGCCACCTTCGCCCGCTGGTACTGGCTCGGGCTCCAGGTTGGCGTTACGCTGGGCTTCGCGTTTGTGGTGTGGCTGTGGTCCCAGGCCCTCTACGAGATCCACATCCTGTGCCCGTTCTGCATGATCGTCTGGGCCGCGATGATTCCACTGTTTGTCTGGGTGACCATCCGGAACGTCACCCATGGTGTCATCCCGGCCCCGGCCGGCGCGGCGCGCCTGCTCGGCGACTCTGGCTGGATCATCACCGCGTTGCTGTACGTGGCAGTGATCGCCACGATCTTCTTCGCCTTCATTCAGGTATTCGCGGGTACGTCCGGTTTCTAGCAGACGCACAAAAGAGCCCCCGTTTCCGAAGAAGCGGGGGCTCTTTTTTGTGTGCAGGGCGGGGTCATATAACGCCCGATAAACAGCCCGGCATGGGTTTTCAGTGACCCCGCGTTGGCTAGGCCTGGAACCAGATCTTGATCTCGCGCTCAGCGGAGTCCACCGAATCCGATCCGTGGACCAGGTTCTGCTGGACCTTCAGGCCCCAGTCGCGGCCGAAGTCGCCGCGGATGGTTCCCGGTGCGGCAATGGTGGGATCGGTGGTTCCTGCGAGGGAGCGGAAGCCTTCGATGACGCGGTGGCCCTCGAAGATCGCTGCCACTACGGGCCCGCTGAGCATGAACTCCACAAGGGGCTCGTAGAACGGCTTGCCCACGTGCTCCTCGTAGTGCTGCTCCAGCAACTCGCGGCTCGCGTCCACCTTCTTCAGCTCGGCGAGGGTGTAACCCTTTGCCTCAATGCGGCTCAGGATGGCGCCGCTGAGGTTGCGGGCCACGCCGTCGGGCTTGATCAAAACTAGGGTGCGCTCAATGCTCACAACTGCTCCAATGCGTTGGTGGGGTTTCGGGACAATTCTACGAGGCTTCCGGGGTGTCCCGGTGCGCCGAGTTCCATTCGGCCTGGTCGCGTTCGCGCTGCGCGGACTCGGAGTCGATCCGGATGCCGGTCCGGATCCCGTACCACCACGCGAGGGCGAACAGCGCGCCCACGAGGAACATCATGGGTTCAACGATCCCGGTCAGGATCAGCACGATCTGCAGGATCCAGCCCAGCCCCACACCCCAAGGCCTGGACAGCACCGCGCACGCGAAGATCATAACCAGGCTGAGGGCGATTCCGGTGCCCAGGATCAGCGCCGGCGGAAACTCCCCGCGCTTAAGTCCGAAAACGGCCAGGGTGGCGAAAAACACCACGAATGCCTCGAGCAGCAGGACTGTGGAAGCGAACATCACCTTTGTGGACCGGCGCTTCTTGGGCATCCCGGGACGCCACTCCCGCTGGGCCTTGGTCAGTCTGGCCATGGCTAAGCCTCCGTCTTTCCGAGCAGGATCCGTGCCTCGGCCACCAGGGTGATTGACCCCGTCACCAGGACACCACCGGAGAGGTCGTCGTTGGCTTCGGCGCGTTCCACGGCCCATTCGAGGGCGTCGTCGAGCTTTTCGGCGATGTGGATGTTGTCCTCGCCGAAACCCATCTCCACTGCGAGTTCAGCCAGCTCGGCTGCCGGTACTGCCCTCGGCGAGTTGGACTGGGTGAAGCAATATTCCTCCGCGATTTCACCGAGGGATTCCTTGAGCTGGCGCAGGATTTCCTCGGCGTCCTTCTCCTTCAGCACGCCAACCACCGGCACGAGCCGGGTGAAGCTGAAGGCCTCCTGGATCGCTTCGGCCGAGACCCGGATTCCGTCGGGGTTGTGGGCGGCGTCCACGATGATGGTGGGCGCCGTCCGGACCACTTCCAGCCTGCCCGGCGAGGTGACGGAAGCGAAGGCTTCCTGCAGCACTTCGGCGTCGAGTTCCTTTTCGCCGCCGAAGAAGGCCTCGAGGGCAGCCACGGCAACGGCCGCGTTCTGGGCCTGGTGCGCGCCGTGCAGCGGCAGCAGCAGTTCCGGATACCGGCCGGCGATGCCCTGAATGCTGACCACCTGCCCGCCGACAGCCACAGTCCGGGACTCGACGCCGAACTCCACGCCTTCGAAACGGAACGGCACGGAGACTTCCTTGGCCTTTTCCAGCAGCACCTGGGCCGCGTCAACGGGCTGGGCTGCGCTGATCAGGAAACCGCCGGGTTTGATGATCCCGGCCTTCTCGTAGGCGATGTCCTCGGTGGTGTCTCCCAGCAGGTCCGTGTGGTCCAGGGAGATGGGGGTGATCACTGATACCTGGCCGTCGCCAACGTTGGTGGCGTCCGTGATGCCACCAAGTCCCACCTCGATCACTGCCACGTTGACCGGCTGGTCGGCGAACACGGCAAACCCCAGGATGGTCAGGCATTCGAAGTACGTCAGCCGGGGCTCGCCCGCTGCGGTGAGTTCGTCGTCGACGATCTGCAGGTAGGGCCGGATCTCATCCCAGATGCGGACAAACGTCTCATCCGACACAGGGTGGCCGTCGATGCTGATCCGTTCGGTGACCTTGGACAGGTGCGGGCTGGTGTAGCGGCCGGTGCTCAGGCCGTGCGCCCGCAGCCCTGCCTCGATCATCCGGGCAGTGGAGGTCTTGCCGTTGGTGCCGGTCACGTGGATGATCGGGAAAGCCTTGTTGGGCTCCCCCAGCACATCCATGGCACGGAACAGCGGCGCAAGACGCGGCTCCATCTTGTTTTCCGGGGCCCGGCCCAGCAGCTCGGCGTAGACACTTTCCACGGAGAATTCGTCGGTCATTTCCTAGGCCTCTGTCTTTTCGACGGTGATGCGCGGTTCGCCTGAGCCGGCCGGTACGGTGTCCAGCTCGAGGGTCAGGGTTTCGGTTTTGACCAGTTCGGCGTTGGCCAGCAGGGCATCGAGGACCTGCTGCACGGCCGTGACGGTGGTCCGGATCCGGTCGCTGACGTTCAGCCCGGCGTCCTTGCGGGCCTGCTGGATGGCGCGGACCATGTCGCGTGCCGTCCCTTCGGCTTCAAGTTCCGGTGTGACCTCGGTGTTGAGCACCACAAAGCCGCCGCCGGGCAGCACTGCAGCGGCCCGTGAACCGGCACCCTCAGCGGTTTCCGCGACCACGGTTTCCAGCGTGTATTCCTGCGGTTCCAGTTCCAGCCCCCCGGCGGTGACCAGACCGGCGTCGGTAACTGACCAATCGCCGGATTTGGATCCCTTGATGGCCTGCTGGACGTTCTTGCCCAGGCGCGGGCCCGCAGCACGGGCGTTGACCACCAGCTTCTGCTCGATCCCGAACTCCTCCGGGGCGGCGCTACCGGCGTCGAGCAGCCGGACCGAACGGATGTTCAGTTCGTCAGCTACGACGGCGGCGAAGCCTTCCAGCGCATCCGCGCCGGGTGCCACAACGGTCAGTTCCTGCAGCGGGAGCCGGACGCGAAGGTTGGCGGCCTTGCGCAGTGAGGAGCCGGTGGAGCAGATCTGCTGCACGCGGTCCATGGCTTCCACCAGCGCCGGGTTGGAGGGGAAAAGCTTTGCCTCGGGCCAGTCTGCCAGGTGCACGGACCGGCCGCCGGTGAGGCTGCGCCAGATCTCCTCGGAAACCAGCGGCAGCAGCGGGGCAGCAACGCGGGAGACGGTCTCCAGCGCGGTGTAAAGAGCATCGAAGGCGTCAACGCTCTCGTCGAAGAAGCGCTGGCGGCTGCGGCGCACGTACCAGTTGGTGAGCATGTCCAGGTAGCTGCGGAGTTCGTCGCAGGCGCCGGAGATGTCGTAGCTGTCCAGCTGGGCGGTCATGTTGCGGACCAGGTCCCCGGTGTTGGCCAGGAGGTACTGGTCCAACGTGTCGGAGTAGCCGTCGTAGCGCAGCTGGGCGTCGTAGCCCTTCGCTTGTCCACCGGCTGCGCCGGCCGCGTTCGTGTAGAGCGTGAAGAAGCTGTAGACGTTCCACAGCGGCAGGATGACCTGCCGGACGCCATCGCGGATTCCCTGCTCGGTGACCACCAGGTTGCCGCCGCGCAGGATGGGGCTGGACATCAGGAACCAGCGCATGGCGTCTGAACCGTCGCGGTCCAGTACCTCGGACACGTCCGGGTAGTTGCGCAGGCTCTTGGACATCTTCTGCCCGTCCGAGCCCAGCACAATGCCGTGGCTGATGACGTTGCGGAACGCCGGCCTGTCAAAGAGCGCGGTGGACAGGATGTGCAGCATGTAGAACCAGCCGCGGGTCTGGCCGATGTACTCCACGATGAAATCGGCGGGGTTGTGGGTATCGAACCAGGCTTCATTCTGGAACGGGTAGTGCACCTGGCCGTACGGCATGGACCCGGAATCGAACCAGACATCCAGCACATCCTCGACGCGGCGCATCACGGACTGGCCCTCTTCAGGGGTGCGGGGGTCATCCGGGTTGGGGCGGGTCAGTTCGTCGATGAACGGGCGGTGCAGGTCAACCTGGCCGTCATTGTTCAGCGGCAGGCGGCCGAAATCGGCTTCGATCTCGGCGAGGGAGCCGTAGACGTCGATGCGCGGGAATTCCGGATCGCTGGACTGCCATACCGGGATGGGGCTGCCCCAGTAGCGGTTGCGGCTGATGGACCAGTCGCGGGCGTTTGCCAGCCATTTGCCGAACTGGCCGTCCTTGAGGTTGCCCGGGATCCAGTTGATCTCCTGGTTCAGCTCGGACATCCGGTCCTTGAACTTGGTGACCTCCACGTACCAGGAGGAGACCGCGCGGTAGATCAGCGGGTTGCGGCAGCGCCAGCAGTGCGGGTAGCTGTGCTCGTAGCTGGCCTGGCGCACCAGGCGGCCCTGGGCTCGCAGCACCTGGGTGATGGGCTTGTTGGCCTCGAAGACCTGGAGGCCCGCGATGTCGTGCAGGTCCCCGTGCTTGAACAGCGGCAGGAACTTGGCGCCTTCATCCACGGAAAGCACCACCGGGATGCCGGCCTCTTCACAGACTTTCTGGTCATCCTCGCCGTAAGCGGGGGCCTGGTGGACCAGGCCTGTACCGTCCGTGGTGGTGACGTAGTCAGCCACCAGGATGCGCCAGGCGTTCTGGGTGCCGTATTTCTCGGTGTCGCTGAAGTCGCTCCACAGCGGCTGGTACTGCAGCCCTTCCAAGTCTGAGCCGAGGTGGGTGGAAACCACCGCCCCTTCTGCGGACTCGGCGTCCTCGTAGCCAAGGTCCTTGGCGTAGGCGGCCAGCAGGTCTGCGGCCAGGAGGAAGGTTCCCGCGACGGGCGCGTCTGCCGAAGCGGCCTTGATGCCGTTGGGGCCCGCAGGCACCACCGCATAGGTGATGGAAGGCCCGACGGCGAGCGCCAGGTTGGTGGGCAGGGTCCAGGGGGTGGTGGTCCAGGCGAGCGCCTGGACCCCGGTCAGCTGCTTTGACAGCTCGGAATCCCCTGCCGTGATGGGGAAGGTGACCGTGACGGTCTGGTCCTGGCGGTTCTTGTAGACGTCGTCGTCCATGCGCAGCTCGTGGTTGGACAGCGGTGTTTCGTCTTTCCAGCAGTACGGCAGCACGCGGTAGCCGTTGTAGGTCAGGCCCTTCTCGTGCAACTGCTTGAACGCCCAGAGCACGGACTCCATGTACTCAACGTTGAGGGTCTTGTAGTCGTTTTCGAAGTCAACCCAGCGGGCCTGGCGGGTGACGTAGCTCTTCCACTCATCGGCATACTTCATCACTGAAGCACGGCAGGCGTCGTTGAACTTGTCGATGCCCATGGCTTCGATCTGGGTCTTGTCTGTCATGCCCAGCTGCTTCATGGCTTCCAGCTCGGCGGGGAGGCCGTGCGTGTCCCAGCCGAAACGCCGTTCCACCCGCTTGCCGCGCTGGGTCTGGTAGCGGCCCACCAGGTCCTTGGCGTAGCCGGTGAGAAGGTGGCCATAGTGAGGCAGGCCATTGGCGAAGGGCGGGCCGTCGTAGAAGACGAACTCGTTGCTGCCAGGCGTTCCCCCGGGAGCATCGGCGCTGCGCTGGTCAATACTGGCCTGGAAGGTGCCGTCCTGCTCCCAGTACTTCAGGATGCGCTCCTCGATCTCCGGGAACTTCACGGAGTGGGACACGCCGGCGGCAGGGCCGGTCGAATCGGTGGCCAACGGGGTAGCTGAGGCTTTGGGGTAATACGTCATTCTCGACATCCTGGGTTGAGCTGGTGAACTGTCCAGCTGCTGCTGCCCAGTTCCGTTCAGGATGCGAGGACGGCTCCTGTGCAGTCCGGGGACTGCACGCTTACCGCGGTACCACCTCACTTACCGGTGCCAGCGTTCCTTGGGAGGAAACTGCCAACCGGCCGCTCATTACTGCTGTGACGGGCTTACCCGTCCGGTTCTACTGACACCGCCGGCCAGATCCCTGGCCGTCCATGCGTTCTTCCGGAAGCTCACCGGTGATAGCCGGGTCGTCGCCGCCTCTGAGTCTACTATCGGCAGGCAGCCCGCCGCCATTCCCCGTCGCGGAGCCGGCTGTGGGTCTCCCGGCGTGGGTGCGGTAGTGGTGGCCAGTCCTGGTGCGCGGGCCCACTGTGGAAGATGGGGGGCATGTTGGGGGGCGTAACCGTTGGAGGACCGGGACCGGCCCCCAATAATGGACCGTATGCAGAGGGCCGGTGTGCGCCGACGGGACAAGCGGCTCCGGCGCGTGACCGCATGGTTCTGCTGGGCAGCTGCGGCACTGCTGTTCCTGCCCGGCGCCTTCCTGACAGGGCTTCGGCTGATGCCGTGGGACATCGGGACGCCCTGGCTCCAACTGCTGTCCCTCTTCCCAGCCAGCGTCCCGCTCACTGCTGTTGCGCTGGCGGCCGCTGTGCTGGCACTGTGTTTGGATCCCCGGTTCAGCCGGACGCTGCTGGCCACCGCTGTAACCGCGGTCATGCTGCTGCAGATGGGCACTGTGGCGCCGCGCATCCTTCCCGGCACTGAACTGGCGGCGGCAGCGCCCCTGGCGGCCCCGGAAGCCGGCGATGCCCCGGCGGCCCGCAGAGTCACCGTCATGGCACTGAATGTGGGCTCCACCGGCGTCGATGCGGAGGCTTTGCTGGACGAGGTGCGGACCAGGAACGTGGATATTCTGGCCCTGCCGGAGCTTGCACCGCTGGGCCTGGAAGCCCTTGATGGCGCCGGATTGGCGGGCGACTTCCCTTACCGTGCACTGGATGTGGATTGGGCCGGAACGGGCAGCGCAATCTTCTCCAAGTTCCCGCTGGCTGCCCAGGAGCGCGTGCCCGGTACGAACTTCTACCAGACCCGGGCAGTGGCAACCATTCCGGGTACAACCGGCGGTGTCCACCTGACCGCCGTTCATGTTGCCTCACCCCGGCCCGGACATACACCTTTCTGGCGCCGCGAGTTGCGTCAGCTGGGCGAGCTGCGGCTGGCCCTGCCGGGCTCCAATCCGGCCATCTTGCTCGGCGATTTCAATGCCAGCCAGGACCACCGGGAGTTCCGGGACTTGTTGGCCACCGGGCTCATTGATGCGGCCAAGGCTGCGGGCAAGGGTTTGGCACCCACCTGGCCGGTCAATGCCGGGATCCCGCCGTTTGTGGCCCTGGACCATGTCCTGGTCACCCCCAACATCAGCGTCGGGCATTTCGCTATCGTCAGGTTTGCACGAACCGACCACTCCGCCGTCGTGGTGGAACTCCGGCTCCCCGGCTGACAGCAGGGACAGCGCACCATCGCCACCCAGTGCCTACACTCGGACCCATGACGTCTTCCGCCCCTGGCACCAAAGCAGTGACGCCGCACACCTTCGCGGCCGGACCAGATGCAGTGAGGACGGCTCAGGGCCCGGGCCCGGGTCCGGGCGGGGGCCGAGGCAGTGCCAGTGCCAATGCAAGGAAAGTGGCCGCCGCGGCCTGCCGTTGGCTGGCACTCCTGGTGGCGCTGCCGGCCGCCGGCTGCTCGGTCCTCCGGGCGGTTCCCGCCGAATGGCCGGTCCTTGCAGTCCAGTTGGTGTCTTTCACCCCGTGGCTGATGGTGCCGGCTGCCGTGGCGCTGGTCCTGGCGTTCCTCGGCGGTCAGCGATGGTTGCAGATTGTTGCCGCGGCACTGCTTTTGTGCCAGGTTTTCTGGCTGTTTTCGCTCGACGCACCCCGGCCGGTTGCAGAAGCCGCTGCGGGCGCGAATGCGGGCGCCGATGGCGCCGGCATGGTGGAGCTCAAGGTGATGAGTGTTAATGCCGAGTTTGGCCAGGCCGACGCCGCCCGGATAGTCCAGCTGGTCAAGGACCACGGAATTGGCCTCCTGGCCGTGCAGGAACACAGCGGCGCACTGGAGCAGCGGCTCACGGCAGCGGGGCTGGACACCATCCTGCCGCACCGGATCAGCGATCCCACCGATGACGGTGCCGGCAGTGCTGTGTACTCCACGTACGCCCTCGAACAGGTGGGCCTCATCCCGGACACTCCGTTCCGGATGCCTACGGTCCGGCTGACGCTTGGGCAGGGCGGACCGGTCAGTGTTCTGGAAGTGACAAACGTGCATGCGCTGCCACCGGTGGATGACGGCGTTGAGCAGTGGCGCAGTGACCTGGCGGCGGTAGGCCGGCTGGCGGACCGTCCGGGAAACAGGCTGTTGTTGGGTGACTTCAACGCCACCTACGACCACTCCGAATTCCGGGACCTTCTCACCGCCGGCCAGGGATTGGTGGATGTGGGCACAGCCTCGGGCTCCCGGCTCCTGCCAACGTGGCCGATGGAGGGTCCGCCGCTTCCCGGGATCGCCATCGACCACGTGGTCACCAGCCCGCAGGTGGGCAGCTCCGGCTATCAGGTCCACAGCGTGCCGGGCACGGACCATGCCGCCGTCCTGGCCATGCTCGCCCTCCCGCTCGCCCTCCCGGCCGCCTGACCGTTCCGCCTGACCCGTTCCGCTGACCGTCATTCGCGGTCAGACGGGTCAGGCAGGCCGGTCAGCCCTTGCGGATCAGCTTGTGGTTGGCCGCCTGGGCCACCGGACGGATGACGATCTGGTCCAGGTTGACGTGGTGGGGAGCGCTCACGGCATACCGCACCACCTCGGCCACGTCCGCGCCAGTCAGGGGTTTCTCCACACCCTGGTAGACCTTCGCGGCCGCCTGCTGGCTGCCGAGCCGGTTCAGGGCGAACTCCTCGGTGTGGACCAGCCCTGGAGCCACCTCGATGACCCGGATGTTGTTCTCGGCTTCTTCGAGGCGGAGCGCCCCGGTCAGGGCATGCTGGGCGAACTTGGCGGCGTTGTAGCCTGCGCCGCCCTCGTAGGCAACCAGGCCAGCAGTAGACGTCAGGTTCAGGACTGTGCCCTCGCCGGTGGCCCGCAGCATGGGCAGGAACGCCCTGGTGATCTTCATGGTGCCGAGGACGTTGACCCGGTACATCCACTCCCAGTCCTCTGTGTTGGCGTCCCCCACCTGGTCAGCACCCCGGGCACCGCCGGCAATGTTTATCAGGGTGTCCGCGCCCCCGGCTTCGGTGACGCGGGCGAGCAGCCTGGCGACGTCGTCGTCCTCTGCAATGTCAGCGGGAATTGCGACGGCGCCGGTTTCAGCTTCCAGCGCGGCCAGCCGTTCGGCGCGCCGCGCAACGGCGAAGACCGTCCATCCCTGCGCCGTCAGGGCGCGGACTGTTGCCTCGCCGATGCCGGTGCTGGCGCCGGTGACTACTGCCGCTTTGGGTGCTGTTGCGTTGCGTGAATCTTCAGTCATGGCACCACCCTAACGGGACCAACGCGACGGCGGTCCCAGCCGATGTCGCCGGATGAAGTCCCTGCCATGAAACAATTGGCAAATGGCTGAAGACACTCAGGGTACAGACACGCCCTCCACCGCCCCTATCAACGTTCCGGACAAGCCCGCCCTTGAGGGGCTCGAAGCTGCCCTCACGCAGCGCTGGCTGGCCGAAGGGACCTACAAGTTCAACCCGGACACCACCCGGGAGCAGGTCTACTCGATCGACACTCCCCCGCCCACCGCCTCAGGCTCCCTGCACGTGGGGCACATGTTCTCCTTCACGCAGACGGACGTGCTGGCCCGCTACCAGCGCATGATCGGCAAGAACGTGTTCTACCCGATGGGCTGGGATGACAACGGCCTGCCCACCGAGCGGCGCGTCCAGAACTACTACGGCGTCCGTTGCGACCCGGCCATCCCCTACGACGCCGGTTACCGTGCTCCCGCCGAGCCTGCAAAGAACCAGCGCGATTTCGATGTTGTCTCGCGCAAGAACTTCATCGAGCTGTGCGAAGAACTGGCTGTGGAAGACGAGAAGGTCTTCGAAAGCCTGTTCCAGCAGCTTGGCCTGTCCGTGGACTGGCAGCTGACCTACCGGACCATCGATGACGCCTCCCGCGAAGTCTCCCAGCGCGCCTTCCTGGCCAACCTTGCAGCCGGCGACGCGTACATGGCCGAGGCCCCCACCCTGTGGGATGTCACGTTCCGGACCGCCGTGGCCCAGGCCGAGCTGGAGGACCGCGAGGTTGCCGGTTCCTACTACCGCTACCCGTTCTTCACCGAAGACGGCGAGAAGATCTTCATCGAGACCACCCGCCCCGAACTGCTGGCCGCCTGTGCGGCGCTGGTGGCGAACCCCGATGACGAACGGTACAAGCCGCTGTTCGGCAAGAAGGTCACCTCCCCGGTCTTCGGCGTCGAGGTTGAAGTCAGGGCCCACCCTCTGGCCAAGGCAGACAAGGGCTCCGGCATTGCCATGGTCTGCACCTTCGGCGACCTCACCGACGTCACCTGGTGGCGCGAACTCCAGCTCCCCACCCGCGCAATCGTGGGCCGCGACGGACGCATCGTCGGCGAGACCCCGGCCTGGATCACCACCGACGCCGGCCGCACCGCCTTCGAAGCGATCGCCGGCAAGACCGTCTTCAGCGCCAAGGAAGCCGTGGTGGAGCTTCTTGCCGCCGAGGACCTCATCGACGGCGAACCCAAGAAGATCATGCACCCCGTGAACTTCTACGAAAAGGGCGACAAGCCCCTCGAAGTGGTCACGTCCCGCCAGTGGTACTACCGCAACGGCGGCCGTGACGAAGAGCGCCGCGCCCGCCTGATCGCCCGCGGCCACGAGATCGACTTCCACCCCGCCTTCATGCGGTCCCGCTTCGAGAACTGGATCTCGGGACTGAACGGCGACTGGCTGGTCTCCCGCCAGCGCTTCTTCGGCGTGCCCATCCCCGTCTGGTACCCCCTGGACGCTGACGGCAACCCCCAGTACGAGGCCCCGATCGTTCCGCGGGACGAGCAGTTGCCCGTGGACCCCGCCGCAGATGCCGCCCCGGGTTACGAGGAAGCACAGCGCGATGTCCCCGGCGGCTTCACCGGTGACGCCGACATCCTTGACACGTGGGCAACCTCCTCCCTGACACCGCAGATCGTGGGCGGCTGGAGCCGCGACGAGGACCTCTTCGCCAAGGTCTTCCCGTTTGACCTGCGTCCCCAGGGCCACGACATCATCCGCACCTGGCTGTTTTCCTCGGTGGTCCAGGCTGATGCGTTGCAGGACACGGCCCCCTGGAAGCACGCGGCCATCTCCGGCTGGATCCTGGATCCTGACCGGAAGAAGATGTCCAAGTCCAAGGGCAACGTAGTGGTTCCCACTGACGTGCTCGACGAATTCGGCTCGGACGCCGTCCGCTACTGGGCTACCTCGGCCAAGCTCGGCGCTGACACGGCGTACGAAATTGCGCAGATGAAGATCGGCCGCCGCCTGGCCATCAAGCTGCTGAACGCTTCCAAGTTCGTCCTGAACCTGGGTGCGACGGAGAACTCGGTGGTGTCCACTGACCTGTCCGTCCTCGCCAATCCCCTGGACCGGGCGGTGCTCGCCCAGCTGGCGGACGTGGTGCGTCAGTCCACCAAGGCGTTCGATAACTACGATTACGCCCGTGCCCTGCAGATCACCGAGAGCTTCTTCTGGCAGTTCACGGATGACTACGTGGAGCTCATCAAGGACCGTGCATACGGAGCGGCCGGGGAGGCTGAGCAGGCATCGGTCCTGGCGGCTCTCGCGACAAGCCTGGACACCCTGTTGCGGCTGTTCGCCCCGTTCCTGCCCTTCGCCACTGAAGAGGTCTGGGGCTGGTGGCGCAACGGATCGGTCCACCGTGCCGAATGGCCCACAGCCCTGGAGGTCGACGGCGACACCACGCTGCTCGCCACGGTTGGCTCTGCCCTGAGCGGGGTCCGGAAAGCGAAGTCCGAAGCCAAGGTCAAGCAGCGCACGGAGGTCCTGTCAGCCACGATCACGGCGTCCGAGTCACTGACCACCCAGCTGAAGGCGGGGCTGGGTGACCTCAAGGCAGCGTCGAACGCCCGCGAGATCGCCTTGGTGGCCGGCGAGGGCGAACTGACCGTCAGCGACGTCGTCCTGGCCCCGGCTGAAGAGGGCCCTACGGCCTGATGGGAGCCCGCCCACTCCGGGCGGGCCTCCTGTTTTTGGGCAAAGGGGAAGCCCCATCAGCGTTTTGCCGTTGGTGGGGCTTCGACTTTTCGGCCATCTGGTGACGTCTTTGATGGTCTGGCGGGATCCTAAGAATTTCAGGTCTTCCTACCTCGTCACTGGTAGCTTGTATCCGGCTTTGCCGATGGCTGCGTCGAATACATATCACTGAATCTTCGGTTCCTGCGTCCCGCTTCTTTCGAAGTGGGTAAGAACTATTTTGGTACCGCAGGCAGGGAAGCGCAAGAGCCCCGGAAGAACTACATCAGAGTAGTTCTTCCGGGGCTCTGTTCGCGCAGGTCAGCTGAATTCCGGGCTCTCGGTCCGGCTGCGCTTGATCTCGAAAAAGTGCGGATACCCGGCCAGCGTTACCGTCGCATCCCAGAGCTGACCGGCCTGCTCTCCCCGCGGGATCCGGGTGAGCACCGGGCCGAAGAAGGCGGTGCCGTTGAAGGCAACAACCGGGGTTCCGACGTCCTGGCCCACCAGGGAGATGCCTTCCTCGTGGCTGGCCTTCAGCTGCTTGTCCCAGGCGTCTGTGGTGGCGGCTTCGGCCAGCTCGGCGGGAAGTCCACATTCTGCCAGCGCTTTCTTGATGACGACGCTGAAGTCCTTCTCCTTGCCAATGTGGATCTGTGTCCCCATGGCGTCGTAGAGCGGCTTGATGACCTGATCGCCGTGCTGCTCCCGGGCTGCAATGATGACCCGGACAGGCCCCCAACCCTTGTCCATTGCTTCGCGGTAGGACGGTTCCAGGTCCCGGCCCTCATTCAGGACGGAAAGGCTCATGACGTGCCAGACCGTCTTGATGTCGCGGACGTCCTCGACCTCGCCGATCCAGCGGGAAGTAATCCAGGCGAAGGGGCACAGCGGATCGAACCAGAAGTCGGCGTGGTTGGTGGTGGTTTCAGACATGCGTGATTACCTCTGGATTCTTACGGTTTCGAAACTGCGGCTGCGGTGGTGTCAGGCGGACTTGCGGCGCTTGGTCACGTGCGGAACGAGGGTGGGTTCGGCCTTGCTGAGGACAACGTCCTCGGTGATGATCACGCTGGCAACATCTTCGCGGCTGGGGAGGTCAAACATGACCGGCAGGAGCACTTCCTCCATGATGGCGCGAAGACCCCGGGCGCCGGTTCCACGTTCGAGCGCCTGCTCGGCGATGGCATCCAGCGCGCCGTCGTCGAACACGAGTTCCACGCCGTCGATCTGGAACATCTTCTGGTACTGCTTGACCAGAGCGTTCTTCGGCGTGGACAAAATCTGGATGAGGGCGTCGCGGTCAAGGCTGGAGACCGTGGTGATGACGGGAAGCCGGCCGATGAATTCCGGGATCAGTCCGAACTTCAGGAGATCCTCGGGCATAACCTCCCCGTAGGAGTCCACCTTGTTGCTGGCGTCGTTGAGCGGGGCACCGAAACCGATGCCTTTCCGCCCGGAACGGGATCCGATGATCTCTTCCAGGCCCGCAAAGGCGCCGGCCACGATAAAGAGCACGTTGGTGGTGTCGATCTGGATGAATTCCTGGTGCGGGTGCTTGCGTCCGCCCTGCGGCGGCACGGAGGCCACGGTTCCTTCCAGGATCTTCAGCAGCGCCTGCTGAACGCCTTCACCGGAAACGTCACGGGTAATGGAGGGGTTCTCGCTCTTGCGCGAAATCTTGTCGATCTCGTCGATGTAGATAATGCCCTGTTCGGCCTTCTTGACGTCGTAATCCGCCGCCTGGATGAGCTTGAGGAGGATGTTCTCCACGTCCTCGCCCACGTACCCGGCCTCGGTGAGGGCGGTGGCATCGGCTACGGCGAACGGCACGTTCAGCCGCCGTGCCAGGGTCTGCGCGAGGTAGGTCTTGCCGCAGCCGGTGGGGCCGATCAGGAGGATGTTCGACTTCGCGATCTCGACGTCGTCGTGATGGCCGCCCTCAGCGAGGCTGCCGCTCTTGGGCGCGTGCCCGGCCTGGATCCGCTTGTAGTGGTTGTAAACCGCGACGGCGAGCGACCGCTTGGCGGGCTCCTGGCCGATGACGTATTCCTGCAGGAAGTCAAAAATCTCGCGGGGCTTGGGGAGTTCAAAGCTTCCCAGATCGGCGACTTCCGCGAGTTCCTCTTCAATGATCTCATTGCAGAGCTCAATGCATTCGTCGCAGATGTAGACACCGGGCCCGGCAATGAGCTTGCGCACCTGCTTCTGGCTCTTTCCGCAGAAAGAACACTTCAGCAGATCCGTGCTCTCGCCAATCCGAGCCATATGTGAACCCCTTTAGTATCTTGCTGCCAGGCAGCTGTGCACCGTTGCTGGAAACGCGGCGGGCCTGGGAGGGCCGGCCGTGACATCTTCCACTCTAGGTCACATTCGGCCTCAAGGGTGGAAAGAGAAGGCCGGTGCCGCCCAAAATAACTGGACCGCACCGGCCTGTTGGAACCTGTACTAGCGGGTAATGGCCTGCGGCTTCATCTTGCGCGAATCGAGCACCTGGTCGATCAGGCCGTAGGCCATGGCGTCGGCCGCGGTGAGGATCTTGTCGCGCTCAATGTCGTTGTTGACCTGCTCGGAGGTCCGGCCCGAGTGCATTGCCAGCGTGTCTTCGAGCCACGCGCGCATGCGCATGACCTCAGCTGCCTGGATCTCGAGGTCCGAGGCCTGCCCGCCCTGCCCGCCGGAGAGGGCCGGCTGGTGGATGAGGACACGGGCGTTGGGCAGTGCCAGGCGCTTGCCCGGCGTGCCGGCGGCCAACAGGACTGCTGCTGCGCTTGCTGCCTGCCCCAGGCAAACCGTCTGGATCTCGGGACGGATGTACTGCATGGTGTCGTAGATGGCCGTCATGGCCGTAAACGAACCACCGGGGGAGTTGATGTAGATGGTGATGTCGCGGTCCGGGTCGGTTGATTCAAGGACCAGCAGCTGGGCCATGACGTCATCGGCGGAGGCGTCGTCCACCTGGACGCCGAGGAAGATGATGCGGTCTTCGAACAGCTTGGTGTAGGGGTCCTGGCGCTTGAAGCCGTAAGGCGTGCGCTCTTCGAACTGGGGAAGGACGTAGCGGCTGGTCGGAAGATTACCGGCAGTCGATCCGAAGTTGTAGGTCATTTTTGTTGCTCCTGATCTGGGTGTTCTGCAGTGCCGGGTTACTTCTAGGAGGCGGAGTCGCCGGAGGTGCCGTTGGCGGTGCCGCCGCCACCGGACACCGAACCCGCGTGGGCCGCAATCTTGTCGAAGAAACCGTACTCGAGGGCTTCGGTGGCGGTGAACCACTTGTCGCGGTCGTTGTCTTTGAGGATGGTTTCCACGGACTGGCCGGTTTGGTCGGCGGTCAGCTCGGCCATGACCTTCTTCATGTGGAGGATCAGCTCGGCCTGGATCTTGATGTCCGAGGCCGTACCGCCAATACCGCCGGAGGGCTGGTGCATCAGCACGCGGGCGTTGGGGGTGGCGTAGCGCTTGCCCTTGGTGCCGGAGGACAGCAGGAACTGGCCCATGGAGGCTGCCAGGCCGGTGGCGACTGTGACGACGTCGTTCGGGATGAACTGCATGGTGTCATAAATAGCCATGCCGGCCGTCACGGAACCGCCCGGGGAGTTGATGTAAAGGTAGATGTCCTTTTCCGGGTTTTCGGCGGACAGGAGCAGCAGCTGGGAGCAGATGGCGTTGGCGTTGTCGTCACGCACCTCGGAGCCGAGCCAGATGATCCGCTCCTTCAGGAGGCGGTTGTAGATGTAGTTGTCCTGGGCTGCGGGATCGACCGTCGCCATCCGGGGGGCCTCTGCGTGCTGTGACATGTGTACTTACCTCTCGCTGGTGACGGTGACGTTACTGAACGACATCACTGAACTTCACTACTTGGACACTAACCGTTTTGCCGGCCTATTTGTTCGCCGGAATCGCGCTGTTCGCTGACGGCGCACGATCGCCATGGGGCGTCGGTTAAAGCAGGCAGCCCCCGGACCGTTTGGTCCAGGGGCTGCTCTCACGCAGGGCGTGCTAGAACTTTACGGCTGCCGGATCGTCGTTCTTGGCGGCTTCGGCCTCGGCGCCTTCGGTAGCCTCCGCCTCGACGGCTTCGGCTTCAACGCCAGCAGCTTCCTCTTCGCCGCCGGGGCGGACGAAGTCGCTGAGGTCAACGGCCTTGCCGTCGGTGTCGGTGACCGTTGCCTGGCCAAGGACCACGGCCAGCGCCTTGCGGCGGCGGACCTCGGAGACCATCATGGGGACCTGGCCGCTCTGATCGATGATCTGGGCGAACTGGTTCGGGTCCATGCCGTACTGGCTGGCGGTGGTGACGATGTAGTCGATCAGCTCGTTCTGGCTGACGTTGACTTCTTCCTTTTCGGCGATGGCGTCGAGGATGACTTCGTTCTGGAACGCCCGGGCGGTGTTGGCCTTGACCTCTTCGCGGTGTTCCTCGGTGTCGTGTTCGCCTTCACCGTGGCCGTTGCCCTCCTTGAAGTGGGCTTCGAGCTGCTCTTCAACCACGGAGTCCGGAACCGGAACCTCAACGAGCTCAACGAGCTTGTCCAGGACCTTGTCGCGGGCTTCTACGCCCTGCTCGACAACCTTGGAATCGGCAGCCTGCTTGGCCAGGTCTTCGCGGAGTTCGGCAAGGGTGTCGAACTCGGAGGCCAGCTGGGCGAAGTCGTCGTTGGCCTCGGGAAGCTCGCGCTCCTTGACAGCCTTGACAACCACCTTGACCTGCGCGGCTTCGCCGGCGTGGTCGCCACCCACCAGGGTGGTTTCGAAGATGGCGTCTTCATCAACGCTGAGGCCGGTGACGGCTTCGTCCAGGCCTTCGAGCATGGTTCCGGCGCCTACCTGGTAGGACAGGCCCGAGGCGGAGTCGACGTCGGCGCCGTCAATGGAGGCGTTGATGTCGATGGTCAGGAAGTCGCCATCGGCAGCGGGGCGGTCCACGGACTTCAGCGTGCCGAAGCGGCCGCGGAGTTCATCCAGGGCCTTGTCGACGTCTTCGTCGGAGGACTCTGCGGCGGCAACCTCAACCTTGATGCCGGCGTAGTCAGGCAGTTCGATCTCCGGGCGCACATCAACCTCGGCGTGGAACTTGAGTTCCCCGTCCGTGGAAGTGGGGTCCGGGACTTCGGTGATCTCAACCTCGGGGCGGCTCAGGGGGCGGATGCCGGATTCCTGCACCGCTGCCTGGTACCAGCCGTTAAGGCCTTCGTTGATGGCCGTCTCCAGGACGTAGCCGCGGCCAACGCGCTGGTCGATCAGTTTGGAGGGGACCTTGCCCTTGCGGAAGCCAGGGACCTGGATCTGCGAAGCAACAGTCTTGTATGCCTCGTCGATGCTGGGCTTCAATTCCTCAAAGGGGACCTCAACATTGAGCTTGACCCGCGTGGGGGTGAGGTTCTCGACAGCGCTCTTCACGGTCTAAGTACTCCTGGGTTTGTGGGATGGGTTTTCTGCAAATGCAACGATCTGTCCAGGCCGTCGGCCCGGGCCGCAGAGTCGGGGTGACAGGATTTGAACCTGCGACTTCCTGCTCCCAAAGCAGGTGCTCTAGCCAAGCTGAGCTACACCCCGTAAGTGCACAGGCAAGTCTACGGCCATTCCGGTCGTGAATGCACATTTGACACGTGGGGCATGAATTAGGTTTAGTTGTATCCGGCTTCAACAGCCAGCCCGAAAGTCCGGCCGCTAAGATGGAAACCATCAGCAACGCTGTACTCCCGGGGACGTAGCTTAATGGTAAAGCCTCAGTCTTCCAAACTGATTACGCGGGTTCGATTCCCGTCGTCCCCTCCAGCAAAGAGCAGGGCCCCTGACGCACACGAGGGGCCCTTTTTTGTGTCCCGCAGCTTCGTGCGGGGCTTACTCTCTGGGTTGCTGGCAGCGCGGGCACCAGTACAGCTTGCGGCCGGCGAGCTCGGTGATCGCCACGGGCACGCCGCAAACCCGGCATGGCAGCCCCTCCCGCTTGTAGACATAGTGCGCATGCTCTCCCGCGGGCAGGAGCGCACCCGCCTCCCAGTAAACCGCAGGTGTGGTGATGATCCGCCCGTCGCGCACGCCGTCGGACATTACTGCTGCGGTGTCGTCCCACAGGAGCCCGGCGGCTCCGCGGGAGAGGGCGTTGCCCGGCAGCCACGGATCCAGCTGCCGGCGGAAGAGCACTTCGGCCCGGTAGACGTTCCCGACGCCGGCGATCACCTTCTGGTCCATCAGCAGCGCAGCCACCGGCGTCTTCCGGGCCAGCAGTCCGTCAACGAAACGAGCCCTGTCCGCAGGCAGGTTCCGCAGCGGGTCCGGGCCGAGCCTTGCCAGGACAGCCAGCGCCTCTGCCTCAGTGATCACGGCGCAGGTGGTGGCCCCGCGGAGGTCCGCCCAGCCGTGCCCGCTGACGAGCCGGACACGGACAGCGCCGCGGGGCTCGGGAGGCCCCTGGTAGACGTCCTCGCCGCCAACCCCGGCGCCGCCGGCGTCGTACAGTTCCTGCTCCCCCACCTTCCGCGGCGCGCCGATGCTGGAGGCACCGCGGAACGTGGCGTCGCCGCCGAAATCCCACGCACCGTAGAGGCCCAGGTGGACGTGCAGCACCATCGCGTGGTCAAAGTGCAGGAAGAGGTGTTTGCCGTGGGCGCGGGATTCGGTCAGTGTGTGGCCGTCGAGCACGGCGGCGCCTGCGGCGAACCGGCCCTGCGGACTGCTCACGGACAGCGCAGCACCTGTGAAGACGTCCCCGAACTGTTGCGCCAGGCGGCGGACGGAATGCCCCTCCGGCACTACTCGATGACCTCGCCGGTGGCCTCGTAGGCCGCAATCTTGCCGATCCGGCGGACGTGGCGTTCGTCGTTGCTGAAAGGCTCCGCCAGGAAGGCTTCGATGAGTCCGGTGGCTTCCTCGACAGAATGCTGGCGGCCGCCCACGGCCACCACGTTGGCGTCGTTGTGCTCGCGCGCCAGCGTGGCCGTGGAGAGGTTCCAGGCGAGGGCAGCGCGGACACCCTTGACCTTGTTCGCGGCGATCTGCTCGCCGTTGCCGGAGCCGCCCAACACAATTCCGAGGGCGTGGACGCCGGACTGCTGGTCAGCCACCACTGCGAGCGCGGCGTTGATGCAGAAGGAGGGGTAGTCATCCTGGGCGTCATACACCTTGGGGCCGTGGTCCACGACGTCGTAGCCCTTGGCCGTGAGGTGTGTGACCAGATGGGCGCTGAGTTCCATGCCCGCATGGTCGGTGGCGATGTGGACCCGCGGGAAGGAGGGGGAAGAAGTCACAGCTGTATCCGTTCATTAGGCCAGGGGCAGATCAACACGGACAAGGATACTAGGACGCTGCGGATGCTAGGACTCCGGGGCACCGGCGGCTTGATTGGCTGCACCGCCCCGGCGTGCCCGCGCCGCGACGCGGGTGAGGACTTCGGCAAGCCGCGCCGCCTTGTCAGGACTTCCGCCGCTTACCGCCAGGCTGTGGCCGTCGGTCTTACGCACGACGACGGCGGGACCGCTGCTGACGAGCATCGCGGCGGTGCCGCTGTGGTTCCGGTAGCCCCACCCGCCATAATCTGCTGCGCGGACGTCCGCGGCGCTGGCGGCGGAGATCGCAGCCGCCGGCACATCCATAACGGGCAGCACGCCCGCTACGAAGACCCGCAGGCCGCGGCGGTCGGCCTTCACCCGGGCGCAGAGGAAAGCAGCAGCCACCACCGCAAGGATGGCCACCAGGGCGCCAAGCCATGGCAGCGCCACGGTAATAAGCGCGGCCGGGAAGAGGGTGGCAACGGCGATCATGACGAACACGGAACTGCGCGCGTGCACCCACAGGCGGATGGTGTCGCCGGCCAGTTCAGGATCAAGCTCGCGGGCGAGGGCCAGCTCCAGGGCCCTGTCATCCTCCGGCGACCACTGCCTGTCGGCCTTGAAGACGAACGCCATGATGACCCCGAGCGAGACGGCGGCCCCGCTGCCAAGCGCCAGTACTGTCAGGTCAACGTGGGACTCCCGCGCGTCGGCCAGGCCGGTCTGGCCCACCAGGCCCGCGGCAAGGACGGAGGTGACAAACAGGCTCAGGAACAGGCCTGTCCCCATCATGATCCGGCGCATCACGGCGGGACGCGAGAGCGGGACCGCCTGGGACAGCACCAGCCATCCGGCGGCGATGATGATCAGCGCGCCGCCACCGGCGTAGGCGCCAAAAGGAGCAAAGGCGGAGCCGCCGTCGGCCGTCCAGCCGATTGCCATGGGTTCCGGAAGATCGGGCCGCAGCAAGAAGGCGCAGAACACAAAAGCCGCGGCCAGCACGACGGGAAAGCCCACCGCGAAACGCAGTGCACTGCCATCCACAGAATCCCGGAACTTTCCCATGCATTAACGCTACTCCCGGCGGGGGCCGTGACAGAATGACTTCACTGTGCCGGTGCAGGCCACCGCCCGCCGGCAACCGCTACCCCATTCTGGAGGAACCACTTGCCAGGCATGAACCTGACGCGCACCGAAGCCCGCGAGCGCGCCGAACTGATCAGTGTCGAGTCGTACGATGTCAGCCTGGACCTGACAAAGGGCGACAAGGTTTTCGGCAGCAGCACGCACGTGAAATTCACCGCGGCGCCTGGATCCTCCACCTTCATCGATGCGGTGACCCACACCGTGCACAGCATCACGCTCAACGGCCGCCAGCTCGATCCCGCCGAAACAGCTGACGGAATCCGGATCCAGCTGCCTGACCTTGCCGGTTCAAATGAGCTGACCGTGGTGGCTGACGCGCCCTACATGAACACGGGCGAAGGGCTGCACCGCTTCGTGGATCCCGTGGACGGCGAGGTGTACCTCTACACCCAGTTCGAGGTGCCGGATTCGCGCCGGATGTTCGCGGTCTTCGAACAGCCTGACCTCAAGGGCACCTTCGCCTTCACCGTGACCGCACCGTCGCACTGGGATGTCATCTCCAACTCCCCCACCCCGGCTCCGGAAACCACCACGCCGGCGGACGACGGCGGAGCCCGGTCCGTGTGGTCCTTCGCACCGACGCCGCGGCTCTCCTCCTACGTCACGGCTCTGATCGCCGGCCCGTACCAGTCGGTGCGCAGCAAAGTTACCAGCTCCGACGGCCGTGTTATCCCGCTGGGCGTTTTTGCCCGCAAGTCCCTGATGCAGTACCTGGACGCGGACAACATCTTCGAGCTGACCCGCCAGGGCTTTGAGTTCTTCGAGGCCCAGTTCGGCTGCCCGTACCCGTTCGAGAAGTACGACCAGCTGTTTGTCCCCGAGTTCAATGCCGGCGCCATGGAAAATGCCGGCGCCGTGACCATCCTGGAAGGCTATGTTTTCCGTGGCAAGGTGACGGACGCGCAGGTGGAGCGCCGCGCGATCACCGTCCTGCACGAGCTCGCCCACATGTGGTTCGGCGACCTCGTGACCATGCGCTGGTGGAACGACCTCTGGCTGAATGAATCCTTCGCCGAATACATGTCCCACCTTGCGGCGGTGGAAAACACGTCCTTCACCAGCGCCTGGACCACCTTCGCCTCCGTGGAAAAATCCTGGGCCTACCGCCAGGACCAGCTGCCCACCACGCATCCGATCTTCGCTGAAATCAATGATCTGCAGGACGTGGAGGTCAACTTCGACGGCATCACTTACGCCAAGGGGGCATCGGTGCTGCGCCAGCTGGTCGCTTGGGTGGGGCCGGAGCAGTTCATGGCCGGTGTCCGCGAGTACTTCGCCAAGCACGCCTGGCAGAACACTGAGCTCAGCGACCTGATGGTGGAGCTCGAAAAAGCCAGCGGCCGCGACCTCGACCAGTGGGGCCGGCTCTGGCTGGAAACTGCCGGCGTCAACACCCTTCAGCCCGAGCTCACCCTGGACGCGGACGGGAACCTTGCTTCGTTCAGCATCATCCAGACGGCTGTTGAAGAGTGGCCCACCATCCGTCCGCACCGCCTGGCCGTGGGTTTCTACAACCTCAACGGTGCGGGCAAGCTGGAGCGGATCCACCGCGAGGAACTCGACGTGGACGGCGAGCGCACCGAGGTGCCCGGCCTCACCGGGCTGGCACAGCCGGACCTGATCCTTATCAACGACGACGACCTCGCCTATGCCAAAGTCCGGCTGGACGAAAAATCCCTGGCCACCGCCACGGCCCACCTCAAGGATTTCAGCCGGAGCCTCCCCCGGACTTTGGTGTGGAACTCCGCCTGGGACGCAGCCCGTGATGGCGAGACGCCGGCCCGCCGCTACGTCCGGCTGATCCTGGCCAATGTTGGTTCGGAATCGGACTCGTCCGTCATCCAGACCCAGCTGCGCCAGCTCGCAACCACCCTGAATTTCTACGTGGCCGAAGAGTACCGCGAGGCCACCGCTGTTGACGCCGCCGCCTCGCTCCGGGACCTGGCCGCCGCCGCACCCGGCGGTTCGGACGCCCAGCTGCAGTTCGTGAAAGCCTTCGCCCAGCTGGCCCGCAGCGGCAACCAGCTGGATACCGTGGCCGGGCTGCTGGACGGCTCGGAAACGCTGGCAGGGCTGACCGTGGACCAGGACCTCCGCTGGGAGCTGGTCGCCTCGCTGGTGGCGGGCGGCCGGCTGGGCCAGGACGACATCGATGCAGAGCTTGACCGTGACCACACCGCGAGCGGACAGAACGCTGCAGCCCTGGCTGCGGCGGCTATCCCTACCGCCGAGGCCAAGGCCAAGGCCTGGGATGCGATTGTGGTCAAGGGAGAGCTGTCCAACGCACTGCAGGGTTCGGCGGTGACCGGCTTTATGCGCGTTCTGGACCGGACGCTCCTTGAGCCTTACGCGGAGAAGTACTTCGAGGCTGTCCCGGGGATCGTGGCGAAGCGGACCCACGCACTTGCCCAGCAGATCGTCGTCGGGCTCTATCCCGCGCTCCTGACAACACAGGCAACCGTGGACCGTACAGACCGTTTCCTGGCCGGCCTTGCGGCAGATAGCACCGCGCTGCGGCGGATGATGCTGGAGAACCGCGACGGCGTTGCCCGCGCCCTGCGGGCTCGCGCGGCGGACGTTCTCCCCGGCGAACTCCGGGCGTGAGGCCATGAGCCTGAGTGAGCATCGCTATGCGCTGACCGTGCAGTGGACCGGCAACCTGGGGGATGGGACGTCGTCGTACCGTGGCTACTCACGGGACCACGACATCCGGATCCCGGGCCTGCCGGTCCTGCCGGGCTCAGCCGATCCGACCTTCCACGGGGACCGCGAACGGTACAACCCGGAACAGCTGCTCCTGGCGGCCCTGGCGCAGTGCCACATGCTTTCGTTCCTTCACGTGGCCGTCCGGCACGGCGTGGTGGTCACCGGTTACCAGGATGACGCCACGGGAATCCTGCGCCTGAACCGGGACGGCAGCGGGCAGTTTGAGTCGGTCACGTTGCACCCGCAGGTGACCCTGGCGGACCCGGCCCACGTGGCCCTGGCCGAGCAGATGCATCACGAGGCCAATCAGGTCTGTTTCATCGCGCGGAGCGTCAATTTTCCGGTGCTGCACGAACCCGTGACCCTGGCCGGTTAGGCGCCTGCCAGGAGCTCAACTGCCAGCCGGGACTCCGTGGCGGGGGAAAGCCCGGCCTTCCGGTGCCGGTCCAGGCCGCGGCTCCGCTCGCCCAGCAGCGTGTCAGCCACGGTCTCCTGCCAGGGCCGGGTTCTCAGTCCGGCGGCACGGGCGGCCAGGTTGCTGCGGGCGCAAAAGCCCTCGTGGCGAGGCGGCAGCCACAGCGGAAGGGAATCGGGGCCGGACCAGTAATCGATCCCCTTCTGCACCAGCCAGTCCTCCGGCGCTGTGGCCACCTCGCCCTGGTACCCGCCGGCGGTCCTTGCCGCTGCGATGTAATCGCCGAAGGGCACCTGGTCTCCCACCGCGTTCAGGGCTCCGGTGACACCCCTCTCCGCGGCATCCAGGATCCACCGGGCGAGGTCGCGGACATCGATGACCTGCGTGGGATGGCCGGCGATGTCCGGCACCACCGCAGGCGCGTTGTCCCGGGCAAACCTGGCCGGCCAGTAGCCGTAACGGTCCGTGGCGTCGCCTGGGCCGCCGATGAGCCCGGCGCGGCAAAGGTGCGCCTTGTCCCCGGCCGCGGCCAGGGTGGCCTGCTCGATGGCTGATTTCGATTCCCCGTAGTTTTCCGGGGTGGATTCCGTCCCGGCAGGCAGGGGCGGCAGGAGGGCGGCATCCTCTGCTGCTCCCGGCGTCGAATGGTCCGCATAGACGGAGCAGCTCGAGACAAACGTCCAGTGCCCGGTCCGCCGTGCGAGAGCAACGAGCGCTTCCTCGGCCTGTCGCGTATCGCGGGCCACTTCAACCACGGCGTCCCAACCGCCGCTGACACCCTGATATGCGTTTGCGCCCAGTGAACGGTCCGCCTGCAGCCACTGGACCCCCTCCGGCGGTGGAGCCGCCGAACCGCGGGCCAGGCACGTGACCTGGTGCCCGGCGGCCAGGGCCTGCCGGGCGATTTCCGAGGAGAGAAAAGCAGTCCCACCGAGTATCAGGATGCGCATGGGTCCACGGTACGGCGCTAGGGTTGAAAGAGAACAGAGCCAGGCGTGCCGGGGCAACCCGAGCGCCAGCCTATGCCTTCCACCGGCCGCCGCCGGAGACCCTCAAGGAGTTTCACCCCCAATGTTCAGCATGTTGTCCATACTTCCATCCGCCGCCAGTGAGCCGGACGGCATCAGCCTCACCGGAATCGTCATCAGCCTGGGTGTCGGTATCGCTATCTGGCTGGTGGCAACCTTTGTGATTTCCCGGATCAGCAAGCGGGTGGCCGCTGGGAGCAACTTCTTCAAGAAGGCGCATTTCAAGTGGGTGGCACCGGCCATCCGGGCGCTGGACCATGAGCGCCGGGTCCAGCGGGCGGAAACCATCGGGTCCCTGCTCAACAGCATCGTGGGCGTGCTCGTGGCCGTGATCACCAGCATGTACGTCCTGCAGAACCTTGACATCAACATCGCCCCGCTGCTGACCAGCGTGGGAATCCTGGGTGTAGCCATCGGTTTCGGCGCCCAGCAGCTGATCCGCGATTTCCTGGCCGGAATCTTTATTACCATTGAAGACCAGTACGGAATCGGCGATGTCATCGAAACCAGCGAGGTTGTGGGTGTGGTGGAGTCCATGGGCCTGCGCATCACCCGGGTCCGCTCCGAGGACGGCGCCATCTGGTACCTGCGCAACGGTGAAATCCTGAGGGTCGGCAACCGCTCCCAGGGTAACTACGTCCCGGCGGCCGAGGTCCCTGACGCGGCAACCGAGACAGCACTGCATGAGCCGCCCACCGAGGCGAAAAAGACTGTCCAGAAGGCCGGAGAATAGAGTCATGACCACACCTGCCGAGCCGCAGCAGCCCCGCCAATTGATGCAGAACGATCCGTTCAGCCAGCCCGGCTACACGGACAACTTCTACGACGCCGTGGGCGGGCATCCGACGTTCGTCAAGCTGATCGATGTGTTCTACGACGGCGTGGCCACGGATCCCCTGCTACGTCCGATGTATCCGGAGGAGGACCTGGCCCCCGCCAAGCGGCGGTTCCTGATGTTCCTGGAACAGTACTGGGGCGGGCCCACCACGTACGGCGAGGAACGCGGCCACCCTCGCCTGCGGATGCGCCACATACCCTTCCGTGTTACACCAGAAGCGAAGGACCGCTGGCTGTTCCACATGCGGGCAGCCGTGGATTCCCTGGACCTTCCTCCGTTGTATAAGGGGACCTTGTGGGACTACATGGAACGGGCCGCCCTGTCCATGGTGAACAGTCCTTCGGAGCCTTAGGACTCCGTGCAGCCGTGACCGGGGTCAGGGCTGCTGCAGCCCGCTGCCGGTCCTGGCCAGGACGTGGCCGCGCGGACCGCTGAGGCGGAACCAGCGCCCGGACCGGAAAAGCTTCTGGTCCCCGTCGGCCAGGAAACCCAGGGTCAGTGCAGCGAAGGCCGCGCCGAGCGGAATCCCTGATGCGTCCAGCTCCCTGCCCCAGACCGCGGCCCTGGCGTTATTGACGATCAGCGCGCCCGGGTTGGTCGGCACGATGGCAGCAACTTCGGAGATGCCGGTTTCGGCCGCCTGCCGGAGCCCTGAATCGGGCAGCGTTCCCACCAGCTCCCAGCCGGTGCGCGGCGCGCCGACTCCGGTCCACGATTCGCTGACGGTGGACGGCGGAACCGGCAGCTCGACGTCGTCCTCCCCCGCCCTGGCAAGGCGGTCCAGGACAGCCGACAGTGGAACCGTGACATCGGTCGCGGAGGGCTCGGCGAGGGCCATGGTGCGCAGCCCAAGAATGGTGGGGGTGGATTCGCCCAGCAGCCGCGGCCTTAGGACGCATACGTACGCCGCGAGAACCGAGCCTGCCCCCTGAAGCCGGATGGCGCCGTCGTCGACTGCTTTTGCGCGGGTGGCGAAGGTGCGCAGATCGGCGAGATCACGCGGATCGGCGAACCGGAAGGACTGGGTTAGTAGGTCAGACACACCATGAACACTACCGGCTGGACCTTGGTTGAGCAGCGGCGGGGCGCCGTCTAGAGTCAAACCATGACTGAAGCCGAAACCGGACTGCTGGCACCTCCCAGCGGTGACCCCACCTCATCGCTGATCCAACTCCTTGACCTGGGTGAGCTTGAAGGCGCCCGGACCGACGAGGACATCTTCCTTGGACCGTCCCAGCAGCAGCCCCATCAGCGGGTTTTCGGCGGCCAGGTTCTGGCCCAGTCACTTGTCGCGGCGATGCGGACAGTGGACCCCGAGCGGTTTGTGCATTCCATGCATGGCTATTTCCTGCGCCCCGGCGACGCCAACAAGGCAATTACCTTCGGCGTGCAGCGGCTGCGCGACGGCCGGTCCTTTTCGGCGCGGCGGGTCCACGCCTATCAGGAAGGCCTGCCCATTCTCTCGATGATCGCCTCGTTCCAGGGCCTGGATGACGGAATCGACCACGAGTCGACGATGCCCGCCGGCATTCCCGACCCCGAGTCGCTGCCCAGCACCGCCGAACTGCTTGGCAAGTTTGACCACCCCGTGGCACGGCACTGGGCGTACGAGCGGCCCTTCGACATCAGGCACGTGGACCCACCGCTGTACGTATCGGCCAAGGGGAAGAAGGAGGCCAGGAACGCGGTGTGGATGAAGACGTTCGGGCCTATGCCTGATGATTCGAACCTGCACCGGGCTGCCCTGGCCTACGCCAGCGACTACACCCTGCTCGAATCCATCCTGCGCCGGCACGGGCTCAGCTGGATCACGCCCGGCATGAGCGTTGCCAGTCTTGACCATGCGATGTGGTGGCACCGGCCCGCCCGCGTGGATGAGTGGCTGCTGTACGTCCAGGAATCCCCCAGCGCCCAGGGTGCCCGCGGACTAGCGACCGGCAAGATCTTCAACCGGGCCGGGCAGCACGTCGCCTCCGTGGCACAGGAGGGCATGGTCCGCGTTCCCACGGACCTGAAGAACAAAGTGGTGGGTGCCTTCCAAACCAAAGTCCTGGAACATCAGATCCGCAAGGCCGGGCGGGACTGACTCCGCCTGCCCTTAGGACATTTCCTGGGCAGCAGAAAGGCCGGCGCCCCTGACGGGAAGCCGGCCTTTCTGTTCAGCCGCGTTGTCGCCGCGGTTTGTGACTAGTCGCGGGTGAGGCGGCGGTGCGTCACGCGGTGCGGTTTGGCCGCATCGGGACCGAGGCGCTCCACCTTGTTCTCCTCGTAGGATTCGAAGTTGCCCTCGAACCAGTACCACTTGGAGGGGTTCTCCTCGTCGCCTTCGTAGGCAAGGATGTGGGTGGCCACCCGGTCCAGGAACCAGCGGTCGTGCGAAACCACCACGGCGCAGCCGGGGAATTCAAGCAGCGCGTTTTCGAGGCTGCTGAGGGTCTCCACGTCGAGGTCGTTGGTGGGTTCGTCAAGGAGCAGCAGGTTTCCGCCCTGCTTGAGGGTCAGCGCGAGGTTGAGGCGGTTGCGCTCACCACCGGAGAGCACCCCGGCCTTCTTCTGCTGGTCCGGGCCCTTAAAGCCGAATGCAGCCACGTAGGCACGCGAAGGCATTTCGACGTGGCCCACCTGGATGTAGTCCAGGCCGTCCGACACTACTTCCCACAGGGTCTTGTTCGGATCGATGCCGCCGCGGCTCTGGTCCGCGTAGGAGATCTTGACCGAATCGCCGATCTTCAGGACGCCGCCGTCGAGCGGTTCCAGGCCCACGATGGTCTTGAACAGCGTGGTCTTGCCAACACCGTTGGGGCCGATGACGCCGACAATGCCGTTGCGGGGAAGGGTAAAGGACAGTCCGTCGATGAGGGTCCGGTCCTCGAAGCCCTTCTGCAGGTCCTTGGCTTCGAGCACCAGCCCGCCGAGGCGGGGCCCCGGCGGGATCTGGATCTCTTCGAAGTCGAGCTTGCGGGTACGGTCCGCTTCGGCGGCCATTTCCTCGTAGCGGGCCAGGCGGGCCTTGGACTTGGTCTGACGGCCCTTGGCGTTGGAGCGGACCCACTCGAGTTCTTCGGTGAGGCGCTTGGCCTGCTTGGCGTCCTTCTTGCCCTGGACTTCGAGGCGGGCGCGCTTCTTCTCGAGATAAGTGGAGTAGTTGCCTTCGTAGGGGTACAGGTGGCCGCGGTCCACTTCGGCGATCCACTCCGCGACGTGGTCAAGGAAGTAACGGTCGTGGGTGACGGCCAGGACGGCTCCGGCGTAGCTGGAGAGGTGCTGTTCCAGCCACAGCACGCTCTCGGCGTCCAAGTGGTTGGTGGGCTCGTCCAGGAGAAGGAGGTCCGGCTTCTGCAGCAGGAGCTTGCAGAGGGCCACACGGCGGCGCTCACCACCGGAGAGGAGGGTCACGTCAGCATCCGCGGGCGGGCAGCGGAGGGCGTCCATGGCCTGTTCCAGCTGGGAGTCGAGGTCCCAGGCGTCGGCGGCGTCAATGGCCTCCTGGAGGTGGCCCATTTCTTCGAGCAATGTGTCGTAGTCGGCGTCCGGGTTGGCCATTTCCTCGGAGATCTCGTTGAAGCGCTGGATCTTGCCGAAGATTTCGCTCACACCTTCCTGGACGTTGCCCAGGACGGTCTTTTCCTCGTTCAGCGGTGGTTCCTGCAACAGGATTCCCACCGTGTACCCCGGGCTGAGCCGGGCCTCGCCGTTTGAAGGGGTGTCCAGTCCGGCCATGATTTTCAGGATGGTGGACTTACCGGCGCCGTTCGGGCCAACAACACCAATTTTGGCGCCCGGGAAGAAGGACATGCTTACGTCGTCAAGAATGAGTTTTTCGCCAACAGCCTTGCGGGCCTTGGTCATTGTGTAGATAAATTCCGCCATGGTTCCAAATCTAGTGGGTTGGCGTGCATATCTCACATTCGAAGGGTCAGGCGGCTGAGCCCACAAAGCACTTGCCGCTTGCCAGCACGGGAAGAACTGTGACCGTAACGCTGCCGTCCCGGACCTGGCCGATCACACAGTCCCTGCCCTGCAATACCCCGGCTTCAATGGCATCGGCCTCCAGCCCGGTGGGTGTACGGCTCGCCGAAACTTCCAGGGCTGCAGGTGCTACCCCGGCGCCGGTCAGCGCATCTGTCACCTGCGCGGTGGCCGGCTTGGGCGTTCCCGACGCCAGCCGGCTCAACGCGTCAGAGACCCTTTGCTTCAGAAGGGCAGTAGCATCGTCCTCGGCCGGTGCGGCGGCAACAGGACCAGCTGCGCCGGGGGCGGTGGTGCCGGGCGCAGTGGCGTCAGGCTGCGTAGCCGTGCCGGGCGACTCCGACGGCGTAGCCGCTGCAGTAGCCGCCACATCCGATGGGCCGCCGGTGCAGGCTGCGAGTGAGAGGGCCAGCATGAGGCACCCTGTAAGCACCGCGGCCGGCCGCGGTGCAGGCGCCAGCCCTGTGCGGCACTGACCCGTGCGGGAGTGAGCGGGCCTGCGGGTGACCTGGGCTGGCTGTGGGTCCACCGTGGCTCGCTTCATGCCGCCATTCTGCCACGCGGCCCGCCCCCGGACGGAACTGCAGGACCGGTTGCGGGGCCGGCGGCAGGGACGACGGCGGGTCAGACGGCGGGTCAGACGGCGGACCCGGCGAGTTCCCCCGTTTCAGCATTGACAGGGGTGCGGTTGCCGTCTGAATCCTCCAGAAATATCCCGGCGGCTTCACCATCGTCAGAGTGGTCTTCATCGCCCGGATCGCGGTCGTCGTCCTCGGGATCAGTGAGGCCGATGTCATGCGGCGGCTCCGCCAGCCCCTGCCCCGACGCGGTGTTCTCCGGCACCAGGTGCAGGCCGTTGTTCGCATTGCGGGTGTAGTTGGCAGAACCCCACATCAGATCGTGGCCTACCGAGTCGGCGTCGATCTCAGTCGAATGGTAGGTCCGGCCGTCCTTCTCCCAGCTGCGCAGCTTGAGCCGGCCGACCACAATCACGCGCTGGCCTTTCTTGATGCTGCAGGCCATGTTCCCGGCCAACTGGCGGTAGCCCTGGACATTGAACCAGTTGGTGGGCAGGTCCACCCAGCTGTTTGAGGTCCGGTCAAAGCGACGGCCGGTGGAGCCGAAGCGGAAGGAGGCGGTGGGAACCCCACCAGGAGTGGTGGAGGTCTTGATCTCGGTAGCCACGAAGCCACGGATCGTAATCGTGTCATTCATCGTCATGTCCTGTCTCTAAAGGTGGTGCCTTGGCGGCAAGACCAGCTTCGCGCGGACCGGACAGGACAGGCAGGGGCAACTTTCCGTATGTGCATAACTCTGGCCAGGTCCGCCTGTGGAGGACAGGATGTGCCCCGAAGGGACACGGACGCCGGCAACCAGCCACCGTGACGCTGCCGTGCACGGGGCAATGTAAACTTTTCATGCGCCGGATTTCTGGTCGTGGCGCCACGTGCCCCAGTAGCTCAGGGGATAGAGCAGCGGCCTTCTAATCCGCCGGTCGGGGGTTCGATTCCCTCCTGGGGCACAAAGTGTGTGGCTCTGACCTGCGGAAACGCAAGGTCAGGGCCACTCGACTTTGCAGCGTAAGGGGGCAATCCGCACGCTTGCCCCGGACAGGGTGGCTCCAGGGCTTACGGTACAAGCATGAACACCGAAAATGCCAAGGGTCCCGTACGCCAGCTCCGCCTTGTTGTTGAGTCCGAGGACTACGAAGCGGCCTTGCACTTCTACCGCGATGTGCTTGGCCTTGCGGAGCTGGAAGCGTATGAGGGCGAAGGGGACGCGCGCGTCTCGATACTTGATGCCGGGCGGGCCACCCTGGAGCTGTCCAACCCTGCCCAGGTGAAGCTTATCGACAGGGTGGAAGCTGATGGCCAGCCCAGCGCCAGGCTGAGGGTCGCTTTCGAGGTGGAGGACACAGCGTCCGTAACCGCTGAGCTGGTGGAAGCCGGGGCTGAACTCCTTGCCACGCCGCGCGAAACCCCGTGGCGGTCCTTGAACTCCAGGCTGGCAGCACCGGCGGGGCTTCAGGTGACACTGTTCCAGGAGCTCGGTCCGGCAGAGGGCCGGGGAAGCACGGATGGCGCCAAATCCCCTTAGGAAGACAGCCTGTGCGGGGCCTCCACCAAAGCCCGCACCACGCTGCCGGCAGCTCCAAGGACGGCACCCGCCTGGCCTACTGCGGACAGGCTGATGCTGCCCGGCAGTACTATTCCAGGGGCGTAGGTTGCCAGGCTCTGAGAGAGCGCCGGCGTGATCCACTCCCCCAAAATGGCAAAATGGCCCCCCAGTACCACCGAGGAGATATTCAGCAGCCGGACGGTGGAGGCGACAGCCACGCCGAGGTAATGGCCGGCACGCGCGACGGCGTCGAGGGCGTCCGCATCCCCGGCGGCCAGCGCTGCCAGCAACTGCGCCAGGCTTTCGGACCGTGACGGAGCGGCGGATAGTTGCGCGTTTTGTTGCCGGTTCGTGGTAACTCCCGCCGCAACAAAAATTGCATCCTGGCCTGCCACTGTCTCCAGGCAGCCCCTGCCGCCGCAGGAGCAGGCGGCCCCCTCAGGCTGGACCACTACATGGCCCAGCTCGCCGGCGTGTCCGTGCGGGCCGGTGAACAGCTCAGAGCCGATCACCAGCCCGCCGCCGACGCCTACTTCCCCTGAGACGAACAGAAAGTCTGCGTCCCCGGCAGGGCGGTAGCGAACTTCCGCCAGGGCTGCAGCGTTAGCCTCGTTGAAAAGTGTGGTGCCCAACGGCACATTGGGAACCAGTGCCGGCAAGTCCAAGGATTCGTTGTTCCAGCCGAGGTTGGGAGCCGCGATCACGGTCCCGGATTTGGGATCGACAAGTCCGGGCACCGCAAGTCCGCCGCCGAGCACGCGGATCCCCCGCGCCCGGGCCGCATCCCGCAGTTCGGCTGCCAGCCGGGCCAGGGCCGCCGCCACAGCCGCAGGAGCGGTTCCGCGGTTATCCCGCTCCCGCACCTCCTGGAGCAAAAGGTTTCCTGCCAGGTCAGTAAGCCCTGCGGAAATGTAGTCGACATTGATTTCCATTCCCAGCACGGCGTTGGCCGGATTCAGTTCCAGGCCCACGCCTGGACGTCCCCGCTCACCCTGCGGCTTCAGCCCTATTTCCCTGATGATTCCGGCGTCGATCAGGTCCAGCACCAGGCTCGATACGGAGGCCTTGGTGAGCCGCGTGGAAACGGCGATCTGGGCCCGGGTCAGGTGGGTGCCGGCGCCCGCTTTGGCAATCCGGCCAAGGACCAGGGCCAGGTTGGCACGGCGGACGTCACCCATGCTTCCCGGCGTCCCCTGCTCCGGGGAACCTGCAGCCGTTGCTGAACCTGCCATGGCCCCTCCTTCTGCCTGGACGCCTTCTGCCCGGACGGCGCAACCGCCCGCTTTGCTATTGACCTTAGCTCATTCCGGATCATATAGTTCAAGCAATAAACTAACTCACCGGTACTTCCGGTCCCTGACATGCAAGGACGCATCATGACTCTCACGCCCGCACCCACCGATAAGTTCACCTTCGGCCTCTGGACCGTCGGTTGGACGGGAGCCGATCCTTTCGGCGTTGCCACCCGGAAGCCGCTGGACCCGGTGGAAGCGGTCCACAAGCTCAGCGAACTCGGCGCGTACGGCCTCACGTTCCACGACAACGATCTGGTCCCCTTCGACGCCACTGCCTCTGAGCGCGAACTGATCCTGAAGAACTTCAAGGCAGCACTCGCCGAGACCGGCCTCAAGGTCCCGATGGTGACCACCAACCTCTTCAGCCACCCGGTGTTCAAGGACGGCGGCTTCACCTCCAACGACCGCTCGGTCCGGCGCTTCGCCCTGAGCAAGGTACTGCGCAACATCGATTCTGCCGCCGAGTTCGGTGCTGAAACATTCGTGATGTGGGGCGGCCGTGAAGGCAGCGAGTACGACGGTTCCAAGGACCTGTCCGCTGCCCTGGACCGGATGAAGGAAGGCGTCGACACCGCCGCCGCCTATATCAAGGACAAGGGCTACAACCTCCGCATTGCTCTGGAGCCCAAGCCCAACGAACCCCGCGGCGACATCTTCCTGCCCACCGTCGGCCATGGCCTGGCGTTCATCGCCGAACTGGAACACGGCGACATTGTGGGCCTGAACCCGGAGACGGGCCACGAGCAGATGGCCGGCCTGAACTTCACCCACGGGATCGCACAGGCCCTCTGGGCGGGCAAGCTCTTCCATATCGACCTCAACGGCCAGCGCGGCATCAAATACGACCAGGACCTCGTGTTCGGCCACGGTGATCTCACCAGCGCCTTCTTCACCGTGGACCTGCTCGAAAACGGCTTCCCGAACGGCGGGCCAAAGTACGACGGCCCCCGCCACTTCGACTACAAGCCCTCCCGCACCGACGGCTATGACGGTGTCTGGGAATCCGCAAAGTCCAACATGTCCATGTACCTCCTCCTCAAGGAACGGGCCCTCGCCTTCCGCGCAGACCCGCAGGTGCAGGAAGCACTGGCAGCCTCCGGAGTCTTCGAACTGGGCGAGTCCACCCTGGCAGCCGGCGAATCAGCCGCGGACCTTCTGGCGGACACCGCGGCCTTCGAGACGTTCGACGCCGACGCCGCTGCCGAGCGCTCCTTCGCCTTTGTGCGGCTTAACCAACTGGCCATCGAGCACCTGCTCAACGCCCGCTGACCATGGGCCTCGTTGCCGGCATCGACAGTTCCACCCAGTCCTGCAAAGTGGTGATCCGCGACGCTGCCACCGGTGAGCTCCTCCGTCAGGGCCGCGCCGGCCATCCCGCGGGAACCGAGGTGCATCCCGACCACTGGTGGAACGCCCTCCAGGAAGCCGTCCACCAGGCCGGCGGCCTCGGCGGCGTCAGTGCGGTTTCCGTGGGCGGACAGCAGCACGGCATGGTCTGCCTGGACGCTGACGGGAATGTCATCCGCCCGGCCCTGCTCTGGAACGACACCCGCAGTGCCCCGGCCGCGCTGGACCTGATCCGGGAAGCTGGCGGCGGCGATCCCGGCCAGGGGGCGCGCTACTGGGCCGGCATCACGGGAACCGTTCCAGTGGCTTCCCTGACCATCACCAAGCTGCGCTGGCTTGCCGAGAACGAACCGGACAACGCTGCCCGCGTCGCAGCGGTCTGCCTTCCCCACGACTGGCTGTCCTGGCGGCTGGCAGGCTTCGGCCCCGGCAGCGGCGCGGAAGGCCTCGCCGCCCTCCGCACCGACCGCTCTGACGCATCAGGCACCGGCTACTTTTCTGCATCCACCGGCCAGTACCTTCCTGATGCGCTGGAAAAGTCCCTGGGCCACGTCCCCCGGCTTCCCGCCGTCGTCGGCCCCCTGGACGCTTCAGGGAAGACTGCGGAAGGGGCGCTCATTGGTCCGGGCGCCGGGGACAACGCCGCCGCCGCCCTTGGCGTGGGCGCGGGGGTGGGCGATGTGGTGATCTCGCTGGGCACGTCCGGCACCGTATTTGCGGTCTCGGCCACGCCGGCAGCGGACGCGTCCGGGCTGGTGGCAGGATTTGCCGACGCCACGGGCAACTTCCTGCCGCTCGCCTGCACCCTGAACGCAACGCGGGTCTTCGACGCCACCGCAGCACTGCTGGACGTCAGCCTCGCGGAATTCACTGAACTGGCCCTGACGGCCGCCCCGGGAGCCGGCGGGCTGACACTTGTCCCCTATTTCGACGGCGAACGAACCCCAAACCTGCCCGAGGCCGCCGGCTCCCTGCACGGCATCACCCGTTCCAACTACACCCCCGCCAACCTGGCGCGCGCCGCCGTCGAGGGCGTGGTCTGTTCCCTCGTTGACGGCCTCGCCGCCCTGCAGGCACAGGGCGTGGATGCCCGGCGCGCCATCCTGGTGGGCGGCGGCGCGCAGTCCGCCGCGGTACAGCAGGCGGCCAGTCAGTTGCTGGGCCTGCCCGTGTTTGTTCCGACGCCCGGCGAATATGTAGCCGACGGCGCCGCCCGCCAGGCTGCCGCGGTGCTGGCCGGCGCGTTCCCGGCCTGGGCCCTCAGCGGTGTGGAGATGCAGGCAGGAGCGTCCGACGGCGGCACCCTTGCCAGGTACCGCAGGCACGCTGCCGCCTATCTCGCCTAGTTCCTGCCGGCACACAAAAGGACCTGCACCGTGAACGGTGCAGGTCCTTTTGCCTGGTGGGGCGCAGGCTCCTGCCGTGACGTTAGCAGGAGCCCGCGGTCTGAATCAGGTCAGGCGTACGGGAGCACAAGCTCCTCGTACCGCTCCTTGACCGTGGCCAGGACGGTGTTGCCGTCCGTGTCCCAGATCTCCTGATTGAAGATTTCGACTTCGATATCGCCGGTGTAGCCTGCGTCGCGGACCCAGGTTCCGATGGTTGCGAAGTCTATGACGCCGTCGCCCATGTAACCGCGGGAGAGCAGCGGATCGGCAGCGATGGGCATGTTGAAATCGCATACCTGGTAGGAGGCGATCCGGCCCTCCCGGCCGGCCCGCGCGATCTGGGCCTTGAGCTCCGGGTCCCACCAGACGTGGAAGGTATCCACGGCCACGCCCACTGTGGAGGCGTCGAAGGGTGCCGCGAGGTCCAGCGCCTGCCCCAATGTGGAAATGAGCGCACGGTCTGCCGCGTACATCGGGTGCAGCGGCTCCAGGACCAGGCGGACGCCGTTTTCCTGGGCAAACGGGGCCAGATCGGCGAGGCGGTCCGCGACGCGCCGGCGCGCGGCCACCACGTCCTTCTCGCCTGGCGCCAGTCCGCCGACCACAAGAAACAGTTCCTTGGTATCCAGGGCCACGGCTTCGAGGATGGCTGCCCGGTTGTCGGCCAGCGCGGCGGCCTGCCCCTCGGCATCGGCAGCGGTCAGGAAGCCACCGCGGCACAGGGAGGAGACCCGGAGGCCGGCGTCCTTGATCAGGCGTGCCGCTTTGTCCAGGCCGGCTTCTTCGACGCGGTCACGCCACGGCCCGATTGACGGGATTCCGGCGTTGACGCAGCCGTCAACAACCTGGGCGAGGGTCCATTTCTTCGTGGTGGCGCTGTTGATCGCGAGGCGGGAGAAGTCGCTCATACTCCCACTCCGTTGATGCGCAGGTAGTCCGACATCCGGAATGCGGCCAGGGCCGGATCCTTCAGCAGCCCCGCCTGGTCGGCGAGTTCGAACGTCTTGGCCAGGTGGCACACGGAGCGGCCGGAGTGCAGGCCGCCCACCATCTGGAAGCCGGGCTGCTTGCCGTTGAGCCAGGACATAAAGGCGATCCCGGTCTTGTAGTAGAAGGTGGGTGCGCTGAAGATGTGCTTGCCCAGTTCACGGGTGGAATCCAGGATTTCGCGCGCCTTGGCAGCGTTGCCTGCGTCGTACTGCTGCAGCGCAACGGAGGCGGCCGGGTAGATGGCTGCGAAGATCCCCAGCAGGGCGTCCGAGTGGTGGCTGCCGTCGCCGTCGATCAGCTCGGGGTAGTTGAAGTCGTCCCCGGTGTAGAGGCGGACGCCTTCGGGCAGGACTGCGCGGAGGGCCACCTCGTGGCTGGCGTCAAGCAGGGAAACCTTTACGCCGTCAACCTTGTCCGCGTTGTCGCGAATCAGGGAGAGGAACGTCTCCGTAGCCTGGTCCACATCAGCTGAACCCCAATAGCCTGCGAGGGCGGGATCGAACATCGTCCCGAGCCAGTGCAGGATGACGGGCTGGTCCACTTCCTGGAGCAGGGTGGAGTACACCTTCAGGTAGTCTTCCGGGCCGCCGGCTACCTTCGCCAGGGCACGGGAGGCCATCAGGATGACCTTGGGTCCGGCTTCGGACACGACAGCGATCTGCTCACGGTAGGCGTTCAGCACGGCTTCAAGTCCGGCTTCGCCCGCAGGCAGGGCGGCACTGTCGAGCTGGTCTGTGCCGGCTCCGCACGAGACGAGGTCCCGCACGGTCTTGCCTGCAGTTGCGGCGTTACCGGAGGAGGCTACCGAGGCTGCCTCCACACCCGTGCGCTTGATGAGCTGCTGGGTGGCAGCCCAGTCAAGTCCCATGCCGCGCTGGGCGGTGTCCATGGCATCGGCGACGCCGAGGCCATAGGACCAGAGCTCATGACGGTAGGCCATGGTGGCGTCCCAGTCGAGGCTGGCGGGGGCGCCGGGCGTATTGTCTCCGAGGACCTCGGGGATCACGTGCGCGGCGGCGTAGGCGCGGCGGGCCGTGAGTGGGGCCGTGGGACGCGCCCACGATGTGCCGCCCTGGAGGCGGTACTCGCGGGTGCCGCCGTCGCTGGAGGGAAGGATCAGGGAAGTCATCAGAGCGTGATCTCCGGGATGTCGATGGTGCGCCGTTCGTCGTTGGACTGCAGGCCCAGCTCAGCAAGCTGGACGCCGCGGGCAGCGGACAGCAGGCCGAAGCGGTGTTCGCGGCCGGCGACGACGTCGCGGAGGAACTCTTCCCACTGGAGCTTGAAGCCGTTGTCCAGCTCTGCGTTGGCCGGGACTTCCTGCCACTGGCTGCGGAAGGATTCCGTGACGGGCAGGTCCGGGTTCCAGACCGGCTTGGGGGTGTGTGCGCGCTGCTGGGCGACGCACTTGTTCAGCCCGGCCACGGCGGAACCGTGGGTGCCGTCAATCTGGAACTCCACCAGTTCGTCGCGGTAGACCCGGACGGCCCAGGAGGAGTTGATCTGGCCGATGACCGGCTCGCCGGCCGGGGTTTCGAGTTCGAAGATGCCGTAGGAGGCGTCGTCGGCGGTGGCCTTGTATTCCTTGCCGGCCTCGTCCCAGCGGGCGGGGATGTGGGTGGCGGTCTTGGCGTTGACGCTCTTGACCTTGCCGATGATGCCTTCGAGGACGTAGTTCCAGTGGCAGAACATGTCCGTGGTCATTCCACCGCCGTCTTCCTTGCGGTAGTTCCAGGACGGGCGCTGGGCTGCCTGGACGTCGCCTTCGAAGACCCAGTAGCCGAATTCGCCGCGGATGGAGAGGATGCGTCCGAAGAAGCCCTCATCCACCAGGCGGCGGAGCTTGACCAGGCCGGGCAGGTACAGCTTGTCGTGCACAACGCCTGCAGTGACGCCGGCTTCCTTGCCGATGCGGGCCAGTTCGATGGCCTCTTCCAGGGTTTCAGCCGTGGGCTTCTCGGTGAAAATGTGCTTGCCGGCCAGCATTGCCTTCTTCAGGGTGGCGGCGCGGAGGCTGGTCATCGAGGCATCAAAGATGATGTCAACGGTGGGGTCGTTGATGACGGAGTCGAGGTCCGTGGTCCACTCGGCAACCTTGTGCAGTTCGGCGAGCTCGCGGATCTTGGCTTCGTTGCGGCCAACCAGGATCGGTTCGATCTGTACCCGGGTGCCGTCTTCAAGGGTGAAGCCGCCTGCATCGCGGATGGGGAGGATGGAACGCAGCAGGTGCTGGCGGTACCCCATCCGGCCGGTGATGCCGTTCATGGCAATGCGGATCGTCTTTGTTTCGAAGCCCATGTGTCCTCCACGGTGAGTGAGCAGTGTTACTCAAGCTGATTCGGGAAAGCGCATTCCCACTGCATCCATGATGCACCACCGGATCCTTACTTGGCAAGCGCTTTCCCCCGGCAGTTTCAAACTGCCATAATGAAGCCAGCGCCAACAGCGCCGAACAAGGACAACAACAGGAGAAGCCGTGGCAGCAAGCACCCTTACCGAGGTGGCCAGGCTGGCCGGCGTCTCGCCGGCCACAGCTTCCCGTGTCCTGAACGGGTCCGCCCGCACGCCGGGCAAGGACATCGCAGACCGTGTGCGCCAGGCGGCAGAATCCCTTGGATACATTCCCAACGCCCAGGCCCAGGGACTGGCCAAATCCAGTTCCGGACTGATCGGGCTGATCGTGCATGACATCGCCGATCCCTACTTTTCCGCGATCGCCCGCGGTGTGCAGGAAGCCGCCCGGGAACAGCGCAAAATGGTGCTTCTGGCCAGTACTGAAGGTGCTCCGGAGAGTGAGAAGGAGGCCGTGGCAGCCTTTGCCGCCCGGCGGGCGGATTCGATAGTGATTGCCGGATCCCGGATGTCCCGTCCTGAGGACCGGGCGGGTAACGCTGAACTCGCCGCCGAATTGGACCGCTACTGCCGCAACGGAGGCCAGGTGGCAGTTGTTGGCCACGCGGTGATCGGCGCCAGCGCCGCAGAGGGCTACCACGTGGTTCAGGTACCTAATGAAGAGCTGGCCGCGGAGCTCGCGGCCGAACTTGCCGCCACCCGCGGCGGTGACTTTGTCATCATCGGCGGTCCGGCGGGCCTGCTCACCTCCGATGACCGGATCCGCGGGTTCCAGGAAGGACTGAAGGCTGCCGGCCGGCCGGCAGCGGAGGTCCTGAGGACGGACTTCAACAGGTCCGGCGGCTACGACGCCGGGCTCACGCTTGCTGCGAGGATCAAAGCTGCCCGATCAGCGGGCACCACCGCAGCTGAGGGTGACCCGCCCCCGGCCGCCACATCTGCAGGCTCAACTAAGCCGCTGTGCATTTTCGCCGTCAACGATGTCATGGCCATCGGGGCCGCCGCCGCCTTGCGCTCCCAGGGACTGCGGATCCCGCGGGACGCCACCGTGGCAGGTTTTGACGACATCGAGACCCTGCGGGATTTCCGCCCCGCCCTTTCGACTGTCCGCCTTCCCCTTGAGGAAATCGGCCGGCAGGCGGCACGCAGTGCCGCCGGCAGGGACAGTGACGGTGCCGCGTTAACGCCTGTCACCGGTCAGGTCACGCTCCGGCGCAGCACCGAAACAGTAGCCTGATGCTCCCCGGATCGTTCACAGCCGTCCCGGACCTCGGCTCGTCTTCGGCGCCCCGGCCGGCAGTATTGGTCCTCCCCGGTGGAGGATATGCGCGCCAGGCCGACCACGAGGCCGAACCTGTGGCCAGCTGGCTGGCAGGCCTGGGAATCCACGCCTACGTTTTGCGGTACCGGGTTGCTCCACACCGTCACCCTGCCCCGCTCGAGGATGCCAAGGAAGCCATGTTGCGCATCCGCGAAGGTGCCTTGGGGCTCACTGTGGACGCCACGCGGGTGGGGGTTTTGGGCTTCTCTGCGGGAGGTCACCTGGCGGCAACCCTGTCCACGGCGGCTGCCACCGGGAGTGCCACCCTGGATGTCCGGGCAGCGGTCCCCGATCTGACAGTCCTGTGCTACCCCGTAGTGTCCTGCCTGGACGAGCCCCATCAGGGGTCAGTGGACAACCTGCTGGGCGCGTCGCCGTCGGACGATCTGCTGCGCGGGATGTCCGCTGAGCTCCATGTCACAGCCACTACCCCGCCGGCGTTTCTCTGGCACACTGCCGATGATGAAGCGGTGCCCGTCCATCACAGCCTCGCCTACGCCGCGTCACTGGCCCGCGCCGGGGTGCCGGCCGAACTCCATGTGTTTCCGCACGGGCGCCACGGACTGGGCCTTGCCGCGGACGTTCCGGGGCCGGACCAGTGGACAGCCCTGTGCGCCGCCTGGCTGAACCGGATGGGGTGGGCTCAGGAGCCTGCCGCAGGCAGGAACGTCAGCCCCTAGAGTTGCCCCATGCGGGAGAACCAAGTGCCGGACGCTGAAACGCCGAATGTTGACGTACTGGACGCCGTCCGGGCGGAACTGCTGGCACGGGCGGACCCGGTGCGCGCGGCCGGCGTCCAGGCGTACATGAAGTCCACCCTGCCCTCCCTGGGCGTCAGGGTGCCGGAAGTGAGGCGGCTGGCACTCGCCGCGGCCGCTTCCCATCCGTTCACTTCCGCCGGCCAGCTTCGCTCCACGGTGCTGGATCTCTGGCGCACGGCCGCAGCCAGGGAGGAGCGGTATGCGGCGATTGATCTCACGGGTCTTCGAATGGTGGCCGGAGATGCACTGATGCTTCCCCTCTACGAGGAAATCATCCGCACTGGAGCCTGGTGGGATTTCGTGGACGGGGTGGCGAACCGCCTGTGCGGGCTGCTGGAATCCCACCGTCCCATGATGACCGCGGTGCTGCTCGACTGGAGCAGGGACGCCGATTTCTGGATCCGCCGGGCCGCGATCACTGCCCAGCTGAAGGCGAAGGCCGGCACCGACAAGGACCTGTTACGGGCTGTCATCGAACCCAACCTGGCCGATCCGGAGTTCTTCATCCGGAAGGCCATCGGCTGGGCGCTGCGCGAATACGCCAAAACCGAACCCGAGTGGGTCCGTGGCTTCGTCGCCGAACTCGGCACGCAGCTGAGTCCACTGTCCCGGAAGGAAGCCCTCCGGAACCTGCCGGCCTCTTCCACCCTTACCTCGGGCGGGTGATTGGCAGCCTCAGCGGACGCCAGACCACGAAAGTCCGCATCAGTGCAACGTCCCGGACCGCCGTCGCGGGGCCCGGGCGGGAGCAGGCCAGGCATCGAGCCGATATCTGGCACGGGCCCCGGCCAGCGCCAGGAGTACGCCGCTGAAGGCCATCGCTATGAGTCCGTACACTAAGGCGTCCGGCGGGGATCCCCACACCGCGTGCAGTGCAAGCGTGCCCGGAACCAATCCCAGGTAGCCCGTCACTCCGGCACCCAGCGCCCACGGCCAGATCCTGGCCATCACGCGGGTGTTTGCGCCAGGCTTCCGCGGCGGAACCCCCGGTCCTGATGCCCCGATGCCGAGGATGACACCCAGCAGCGGCGGTCCAAAGCCGCCGCCCACAGCCAGCAGCAGCAGCGAAATCCCCACCAGCACCAAGGATCCGTGCCGGCGCTGAACCCCGGTGACTGCCCAGACCGCGAGAACGGTGGAGACCACCACGGTGAGGACTCCGGAAACCAACAAATTGGGGATCAGCGTCATCGCGGGCTCACCGCCCACGATCTCGAACGCTTCGTGCCCAGGCCAGGAACGGATCACCACGCCTTCGGGCGCCACCGGGCCCTGGAGGATCTCCCCCAGCCCATGTTCCATGCCGGCCAGTGCCGCCAACTGTCCAAAGACGCCCACCACGGTCCGCATCGCCCGTCCGGTCCGCAGCGGGTGTGAACTGCCCATCGGGCACCTCCTCATGAACCGGGATGCTTCGACGTTAGGTGCGGCACAGTGCCGGCAGAAGAGTCGAAAGCCCCGTCACAAGAAAGCGGGTGCACTGACCTGCGGACACCGGCGGGCTAGATAACGGGGCGTTCGACGACGGGGTCGTGGGTTTTGCGGAACAGGCGGCGGGTGCGCGGATCCCAGAAAATCAGATACAGGCCAAACAGCAGACCTGTCACCGCAGCAGCGACCCGTGCCAGCACCAGGGCGAGGCCGAGGTCTTCTGTCTGGAGGTAGGGGAAAACCTCCAGCTGGTCCGAAATGGCGTAGATCATGAAGAACGAGACGATGAAGTACAACGCCTTGACCTGCCAGTCGTTTCTGATGCCGGTCACCGCAAACAAGGGGATAAGCCAGACCACGTACCAGGACTGGATCATCGGAGCCAGCACCACCACGGCAGCAAAGGCCAGCGTCAGGCGGCGCATCAGGCGGTCATGGTCACCCTTGAAGATCTGAAACGCGACGATCCCCACGGCGAGGAGTTTGCCGGCGTCGAACACCCAGCCCGCCAGGGTCCAGCCGTCCAAGCCGAAGGCGTTGGAGATGATGGCAACCACCAATCCGACGAGCCCCACCGGCGCGTACCAGATGAAGATACTGCCGGGGGCGGACAGCCCGTTGATCCAGCCGAAGCCGAAGCCGTTTACCAGGCTCAGTGCATAGAGAATGGCCAGGCTCAGGCCAGCGGTGAGCGTCCAGAAGAGGAACTTCCTGGACCAGCCGGCGTTCTTCCCTGCCCAGAGGAGTCCGATGAACGGCAGGAAGACGATGGTGATGGGTTTAACCGCAATGGACAGGGTTACCAGGACGATGCCCAGGACCGCGCGGCGGGTGGCGGAGTAGTACAGCCCAGCCAGTGCCAGGCCGATCATCAGCGCATCGTTGTGGACACTGGCGATGAAGTTGGTCAGGAACAACGGGTTGGCCGCGGTGAGCCACAGGGCGCGGTGGGGGTTTACGCCGTGCAGCTCGGCCAGCTTCGGCACGTAAATGATGCAGAGCACCACGCCGGCGAGGGCAACAAGCCTGAACAGCATCACGCTGGCTTCCGGGTGGACATTAGTGGACCAGACCACGAACTGTTCTATCCATAGGAACAGCTGGCCATAGGGCACGGGGGCCTCGGTCCACATTTTGTCGGCGCCAAGCTGGAAGTAGTTAGATAACGCGGAGATGCCGTTCTCGTAGGGATTGAACCCTTCTACCATCAGCCGGCCTTGGCCGATGTAGGCGTAGACATCACGGCTGAACAAGGGGACGGTGAACATCATCGGCAGGCCCCAGGCTGCAACCGCCTGCAGGGTCGCTTTGCGTGCCTGGGGTCCCCAGACCCGGACCCGCTGGCCGAGCCGCAGCCAGGACCGCACCAGGAGCATGCCGCCGATGGCAAGCAGCACGATGGCCAGGGCAACCCCCACGGCCTCCGTGCGCATCCAGATGAAGACCGGCACCCGACGGAGCTCGGAAACCGGCGCCAGCCAGCCGACGCCCAATGACCCGATCATCATGAGGACCGAGCCCGCAAACCCGGCAAGGATCGGGGATCTGGCGTTGTCCACTTCCCCCGCGACGGACCCGGGGACCACAGCGGCGGCTCTCTCCCCCGTTGCAGGCACAGGCGCCGTCATCTCAGATCGTCCATTCTCTTTGCATTCAGCGCTTCGGCCCCCAACGGGCTGCTTGGGCCGCCCCGGCCGCAAAGGCACAGCACAGCGGCCACGTCCACGCCCCTCTGTACCCGAAATCCTAGCATCGGACGGTTGAGCCGGGGCGGAACGGTAGGCTGGTCCAGTGCCTATATCTAACGAACGCATCGTCTGGATCGACTGCGAAATGACCGGCCTGGACATCAAGACCGACGCCCTGATCGAGGTGGCGGCCCTGGTGACGGACTCGGAGTTGAACGTGCTGGGTGACGGTGTTGACGTGGTGATCAAGCCCGAGGACGCTGCCCTGGCCCAGATGAATGACTTCGTCCGCGACATGCACACCCGTTCCGGGCTGCTCAAGGAACTCCCGCACGGAAAGACCATGGCCGAAGCCGAGGCCGCGGTCATGGAGTACATCGAAAAGTGGGTGCCGGACCCGCGCAAGGCACCGCTGGGCGGCAACTCCGTGGGAACCGACCGCGTGTTCCTCTCCCGCGACATGCCGGCCGTGGTGGAGCACCTGCACTACCGCGTGATCGATGTCAGCACCATCAAGGAACTGTCACGGCGCTGGTTTGCGCGGGCGTACTTCCAGTCCCCCGCCAAAAAAGGCGGCCACCGCGCGCTGGGCGACATTCAGGACTCCATTGACGAACTCCGCTACTACCGCGAGGCCGTTTTTGTCCCCGCCCCGGGACCTGACAGCATCACGGCCCGGGACATCGCCAAGCGCATCACCGGCGGAACGGCCACGCCCGAGCAGTAATCTGCACCACGTTTTGGGGGAAACTTTGGTGAAATCCCCAAAAGTGGCACGAGCACCCCTCAACAGCAGGTAAGCTATTTGAGTTGCCTTTCCAGAGGACCGGACGCCCGGGAATCTTCAAGGCACATGGTGGGCTTAGCTCAGTTGGCAGAGCGCCTGGTTGTGGTCCAGGAGGTCGCGGGTTCAACCCCCGTAGCTCACCCTTGCAGGACGGCATCAGCAGCCGTTTGTCAGGAGGCCGCATCGGATATCCGGTGCGGCCTCCATTTTTTTGCACAAAAGCCGGCGTCACGCCGCACGCACGAAGGGCCGCCTGACATGACTGTTCTGCCGATCACCATCTGGGGCGAACCGGTGCTGCACCGCCGTGCCGCCGAGGTGGAGGTGTTCGACGACGAACTGCGCACCCTGATTGCGGACATGTTTGAAACAAACGACGCCGCCAACGGGGTTGGGCTGGCAGCTCCCCAGGTGGGGGTGGGCAAACGCATCTTCGTGTACAAATACGCCAACGACGACGGCGCCCCGCCCGCCGGAGTCCTGGTAAACCCTGTCCTGACCCTGTCCAAGGTTTCCGGCGCCCTGCCGGACCCTGATGAAGAGGAAGAAGGCTGCCTCTCCTTCCCCGGTGGCCAGTACCCGCTCAAACGCGCGGACTGGGCCCGGGTGCAAGGCCTTGACGGCAATGGGGAGCCGGTCGAATTCGAAGCGACCGGATGGTTTGCCCGGGTGATCCAGCACGAGTACGACCACCTGGACGGCAAACTTTATGTGGACAAGCTGTTGGACCGCTATTCCCGGAAGGCCAAGAAGCAGGCCAAAAAAAGCGGCTGGGGAGTTCCGGGGCTGACGTGGATGCCGGGTGTGGATCCGGACCCGTTCGGTCACTAGCCCGCTGTGATGGTGGGCTGCTCCGGACAGGAATCCAGGACCCGCTTCATGGCATCTTTTTCCGGTTGCGTGACCCACAGCGAGTAAGAAGCCTTGACCGAGATCTGCCGGGCAACATAGTGGCAGCGGAAGTTCTTGTTCTTGGGCAGCCAGGTAGCGGCGTCCCCCGCGCTCTTCTGCTGGTTGGCGGGACCGTCCGCGGCTATCAGGTTCAGGGGATCATTGGCGAGGCTTTGGCGTTGTTTCGACGTCAGTCCCTGGGCGCCCTTCTGCCACGCGTCACCAAGGGCCACCACATGGTCGATCTGGATTTCCTTGCTGCTTTCGGACCCGCGGCGGAATTCCACTGCCTGCCCGATGTAGGGCTCGTGGATGGCGCCGGACGCCACCCGGCATTTGGAGCCTTCCGTGAAGACCACGGCAATGAGGTCGCGGCGCAGGATGTCATTCCTGGTATCGCAGCCGTTCCGGTCCACGTCCAGCCAGGCCTGGCCGAACGCCTCCCGCTGGTAGTTGTCCTTTGCTGCACGCCCCTTGACGGGCAACCCCTCAAGGGCAGCCAGCGCCCTGCCCTGCGGCACGGGCTTCATGGGTATCACCGGCTTCATGAAGGTCCCGTCAAAGACGGGCACCTCCGATGGTCCGGCGATGGCCGGTTCGGCAGCAGCGAACTGCCCTGCGGTGAAAAACCAAACGCCCGACGCCACCAAGGACACGGCAAGCAGAACGAGTAATGCCCACGCTTGCCTGGAGCGCCGGCGCGCCCGCCGGTAGGCGGTCCAGCTGACGGTCATGGGCAACCGGCCCTTCCGGAAAGATAGTTCACCAGAAGAGCCTAGGCCACCCCACTGACAGCAGCGCGGATATCCACAGTGGGGAGGAGGAGTGGCCCGCGCGGTGGTTTACTGCTCCCGGGCCACCCGCCGGAGATCTTCCTCGGCCAGCTTGAGGAGTGCTTCGAGCTGGCGCACGCGGTCCTCGCCGATGTCCCCGGCACTCCTCGCCGCCCGCGCCTGGTCCAGGAGCCTGACGGCTTCCTTGTGGTTGGCTTTGGCGACGTCAAGGGCGTGTTCGAGAGTGGTCTCATGCTGGAGGGTTGAGTCATTTTCCATGCCACCAGTGTGGTCCCGATTCCCGGCCGATTCCAGCGAATCAGCCGGGAATCTCCAGGCAGCCCGTCAGGCGCTCCGGATTAGACGGCGATTGCGGCCAGGGCAGCGGCAGACTCCTTGGCAGGGAACGAGGGCGGGTTGACCCCGGCCATCTCTTCCATGACCCGGACCACCTGGCAGCTGTAGCCGAACTCGTTGTCGTACCAGACGTAGAGAATGACGTTCTTGTCGTTGGAGATCGTGGCGAGGCCGTCCACGATGCCGGCACGCCGTGAGCCGACGAAGTCAGTGGACACAACCTCGGGCGAGTCGATGTAGTCGATCTGCTTGCGCAGGTCCGAATGCAGGGACATCTGGCGCAGGTAGTCGTTCACCTCATCCTTCGTGGTGCCGTTTTCCAGGCTCAGGTTCAGGATGGCCAGCGACACGTCCGGGGTAGGCACACGGATTGAGCTGCCGGAAAGCTTGCCCTCGAGTTCGGGCAGCGCCTTCGCTACGGCAGTGGCCGCTCCTGTTTCCGTGATGACCATGTTCAGCGCTGCGGAACGGCCGCGGCGGTCGCCCTTGTGGAAGTTGTCGATCAGGTTCTGGTCGTTGGTGAAGGAGTGGACAGTTTCCACATGCCCGTGGATCACACGGAATTTGTCGTTGATGGCCTTCAGGACCGGGGTGATGGCGTTGGTTGTGCAGGAGGCGGCGGAGACGATCTGGTCCGTATCCTCGATGCTGCCGTGGTTGATGCCGTGCACAATGTTCTTCAGCGCGCCCTTGCCCGGCGCCGTGAGGAGAACGCGGGCAACACCCTTGCTCTGCAGGTGCTGGGACAGGCCTTCGGCGTCGCGCCAGCGGCCGGTGTTGTCAACCACCAGTGCGTTGTGGATGCCGTAAGCGGTGTAGTCGATCGTGGCGGGGTTGTCCGAGTAGATGACCTGGACCTGGACGCCGTTGGCGGTGATGGTGTTGGCATCTTCGTCAACGCGGATGGTGCCTTCGAAGGAGCCGTGGACCGAGTCGCGGCGCAGCAGGCTGGCGCGCTTGGTGAGGTCCTTGTCCGAGCCGCGGCGCACCACAATGGCGCGCAGGCGCAGCCCGTGGCCGCCGCCGGCCTTTTCGATGAGCAGGCGGGCCAGCAGGCGCCCGATCCGGCCAAAGCCGTAGAGGACGACGTCGGTGCTGGTGCGGTCATCGCCGCCGCGCCGGCCAACAATTTCGGCCAGTTCGGCGCGGAGGAATTCCTCCAGGGTGGCACCGTTGGCTTCAGCCTTGAACTTCTGGTTGAGGCGCGCGATGTCGATCGCAGCAGCGCCGAGTTCCAGGCCGGCCAGGGTGTTCAGCAGCGGCGCGGTTTCTTCCAGGAGCAGCTCGTCCTTGCTCATGCGGCGCGCGAAACGGTGCGCTTTGAGGATGTTCATGGTGGACTTGTTGATCAGGCTGCGGCCGTGGATGGACGTCACCACATTGTTTTCGCGGTACAGCCGGCCGATCACCGGAATCATGGCCTCGGCGAGAGCCTCCCGGCCCATCCACGTATCAAGACAAGAATCTGATGTCTGGCTCACAGAACTACCTTCCTCGGGTCAGCCGCAATACGTCCTCGTATGCGGTTGTCGGCCGCCGGAGGTGCTCCGGGGCGCAAGCATCAGCGGGGATTCGGTCCACCCCGGACGCCGTGGCGAAGCGCAAAGAAAAACCACCGGGTGCGAACGCAGCTCCGGTGGCAGAACTTCTACGTTCAGTGTCCATTCTAGGCTGGCGGCGACCCGCGGAACGCCCCGGGTGGAGTGAAGTCACTCACACACTGCGAACGGCCAAGCGGCTGCAAAGAATGATGGATGGGTTGACCGATACGCCGGGTTCTGTGCTCCCGTGCCGTTACCAGCGCGGGAGTAGCGGCCATCCATCTACGGACGCCGTTGCCGACGCCCTCCAGCGGCCTACCCGGACACTCGGGCGGGCAGCCCTCAAACGTGTCCTGTCTGGCCTTGCTCCGGGTGGGGTTTACCTAGCCTTCCCGGTCACCCGGGAAGCTGGTGGTCTCTTACACCACCGTTTCACCCTTACCTGCTTCGTGCCGCTTTCAAACCGGCGCGATGCAGGCGGTCTGTTCTCTGTGGCACTGGCCTGCGGGTTACCCCGAGTGGGCGTTACCCACCACCCTGCCCTGCGGAGCCCGGACGTTCCTCGAGCCACTTGCGTGACGCGCGGCCGCCTGGTCAACCCATCCGCCGTCCAGTCTACCGTTGGAAAGGGGCGCCACCGGCGCCGGTAGGATCGTACGGTGCTGATTCTGCTCCCCCCCTCTGAAGGCAAGACCCCCGCGGTCCGGGGATCCGCCGTCGACTGGCCTTCCCTGAGCTTTCCGGCACTGAACACGTACCGCGCCAAGGTCCTGGAGTCGCTGGGAACGGTGAGCGCCCACGAGGATGCCCTCTCATTGCTGGGCGTCGGCGCATCACTGAAGAACGACGTCGAACGCAACACCCGGCTGCACGCGGAACCGGCCGCTCCTGCGCACCAGATCTATTCAGGGGTCCTGTATGACGCCCTCGGCTACAAAACCCTGACCCCGGCGCAACGCCGGAAAGCGGATGAGGCCGTTGTTGTGATCTCCGCGCTATGGGGCGCCATCCGCTTCGGGGACAGCGTCCCGGCCTACCGGTTGTCAATGGGAACGTCACTGCCCGACGTCGGCCGCCTCGCCTCGTTCTGGAAACCGCAGCTTTCGGACGCCCTCGCGGGAGCATCCTCCGGACACCTGCTGGTGGACTGCCGCTCCAGCACCTATTCGGCAGCCTGGGCACCCGCGCCGGAGCAGACGGTGGCAGTCAACGTCTTCACCGAGACGGGCGGCGTGCGCAAGGTGGTCAGCCACTTTGCCAAGCACACGCGCGGAGAACTGGCGCGGCACCTGCTGGTCCGCCGAGGAAAAGCCCCGCAAACGCCGTCGCAACTGCTCAAGGCAGCACGCGAGAAGTGGGAAGCTGAACTGGTGGACGGCTCAACGCGGAAGCCCCACGTTTTGAACATCATCCTGACATAGACTCGCGTGTGCCGGACGACGGCCGCTGCTCGTGTAAGGACGGATGGGAATGGTGCACCACCCACTGAAGAAGTATGTCTGTGCTCTTCACACCACTGAGGCGGTCGAGCGCTCGGGGCTCCTCCTGCCACTCACCGCGGACCTGGAAAGGCCGGTCCAGCCGGCTGAGCTCGCAGAGTGGATCTCCATCGAGGCCGAAGACGAACCCGAAGTGGCCCACCACGGCTGGCGGGTGGAACTTGAGGACGCGGTGGGCCTCCTCATCCGCCCCGATCACGACGATGTGGCGGAACTGCTGGAAGAACAAACCGGCGTCCGCTCGGTGGTCCAGCTCGATCGCGAAGTCTTCGCCGTCGACGCGCCCCGGCTGTGTGCCGATGGACTGCGCGCAGCCACAATTCAGGCTGTCGCCGCTGCCAACAGGAGGGCCCATGACCCGCATCCCGCGGGTGAACGAGCCACCCCCGCCGGCTATCAAAGCGCCCCGGCCAGCCCCGTCCCCACCGCTCTGGCAGCACGGCCGGAACAGGCTGTGGAACCTCCCGAAGACGACGACCTGTGCCGGCTGGTTTCGGGGGATGCCACCAGTGAAGGCCGGCCGGTTCAAATCTGGGTCAACCGGAACGGCATCCTCATCCTGCCCGCCGGGACCATTCCGCACGGCCCGCTGGACCTGAGCGAGAACCCGCGCTTCCAGCGCGCCACTGTGACCTCAGCCCGCGCCATCCGCCTGGCGAAGAGCCATGCCGGGAGATGGATCCCCTATTCCTTTGTTGACAGGCTCCGGTTGCGCCGGCCCGGGCTGGTTCGACGCCGGTGGACAGCTGCCGTCGTCGAGAAGAGTGGCGCTTCTGTCCCCTTGAGCTGGCGCGGAACCCGTCCGCACGCACTGTTGTTCTGGGGATACATCGTCGCCAGATGCGGCCTTGGCCGGGTGGACGGGCTGCCCTAACCAGGCACGGGCCACCTCAGCGTGAGGGCGTCAGTTCCACTCGGCGGAGCGCACCAGGATGGCGCCCGAGTCAGGGCAGAAGACGATGTCGTCCTCAGAGGCTGCCTTGATCTCGGCAAGATCGCCGGGGCTCAGCTTCATTCCGGACGCTTCAGAGGTTCCGTGGAACAGCCGGGCCGCGCCGACTCCACGCTTGGCCAGGGTCTTCTCGTAAACAGCGAGCATCCCGGCGTCGAGCCCGGTGGCAAACTCGGCCCGCTTGCCGCGGACCACGGTGGCTTCCGCTTCAACCTCGGCCAGGGCTTCGTCGAGCTCCGCGCGGATACCCGCGAAAGAGCCCTGGATCTTGTCCACAATCTCCTGCTGCTCGGCCTGCCGCGCGCGAAGCGAATCAAGCCGGTCCATCACCTCCAGCTCCACGTCCTCAAGGTCCGAGCGGCGCTTGTTGAGCGAGGCGATATCCTTCTGCAGGGCCACCAGGTCCTTGGACAGCCCGGTTCCGCTGTTGAGGCGTGCTTCGTCGCGTTCGATCCTGGCGGCGACCTGTTCGACGTCGGCCTCTGACCGCTTGAGTTCTGTTTCGGCGTCGTGGACGGCCATTTTGGCTGCACCCAGTTCGCCGTTCGCCACGGACAAGGCGGACTGGAGGTCCTCGATCCGCGGATCGGTTTCCAGGGCCCGGCGGCGGCTTGAAAGGGATTTGAGCTTCGCATCCAGCCCCTGCAGTTCGAGCAACTTCAACTGTTCCGCCGGTGCTGCCTTAGCCAACTGATACCTCCGCTTGATCCCTGCCGGCCGGAGCCGGGCACCCTGCAGGCGCTCTATAGACTCTAGTCCCCGTAGACCTCAGTCCCCGCCCGGAGTCAGGATGAAGTCCCACGGATCGCTGTTGGTGCTGCTCACCTGAATCTCCACATCGTGCCCCTGATCGGCGAGCACGTTGCCCAGCGCGGACGCCGCAGCGGGCAGCCACAGCCATTCGCTGGCGAAGTGCGAGACGTCAATGAGGTACGGGCGGCCGTTCACCGCAGCTTCGCGCGCCTCCGAGGCCGGGTGGTGGCGGAGGTCGGCGGTCACGTAGACATCAGCGTTGCTGGCCCGGACCTCGTTAAACAGGGAGTCGCCCGCGCCGCCGCAGACCGCAATCCGGCGTACCAGCCCGTCCTTGTCCCCGGAAACCCGCACTCCCCCGGCTACCGATGGCAGGATGCCGAAAACCCGCGCCGCGAAATCCCCCAGGCTCATCACCTCCGGCAGTTCACCGACCCGCCCGATGCCCTCTTCGGGCAGTCCGTTGGCGGCCACCGTCAGCGGAACAACCCCCTCCAGGCCCAAAGCGTCGGCGAGGACATCCGAAACACCCCCGACGGCGGAATCACCGTTGGTGTGGACCGTCAGCAACGCCGTCCCGGACTCGATGAGCCGGTGGATGGCCTGCCCTTTCGGCGTGGTGGCGGCAACTGAGGTGACGCCTTTCAGGAGCAGCGGGTGGTGGGTGATCAGCAGCTCGGCACCCCATTCCACGGCCTCGTCAATCGCCTCGAGCGTGGGATCAACGGCGAACATCACCCGCGTGACGGGCGCAGATGGGCGTCCCGCCACGAGCCCTACTTCGTCCCAGTTTTCAGCCAGCGACTCCGGCCAGAGTTCTTCCACGGCCAGCAGCAGCTGTCCCAGCGTGGGCGGTTCTGACTGCTGCGGTTGCGCATCGTCCGCGGACGCGGTGCCGTCGTCGAGCTTGTCCGCATCTTTGAGGCCGCTGTCTACAGGTTCCATAGACTCAGTTTTACCCCATCCGGCGTTCCCACCCGCATGGAGGACCGTCCCATCGGTATCCGGAAACAGTCCCGTAAGGTGGGCCCCGGGAATCATCCGGGACTCTCAACCATTGAAGAGGTCATGAAAACTTTTGTTTTAGGCGGAGGCTGCTTCTGGTGCCTTGACGCCGTGTACCAGAAAACCAAGGGTGTGAGCTCGGTGATTTCGGGCTACACCGGCGGCCACGATCCCAACCCCGATTACTACTCGGTCTGCAGCGGAACCACCGGCCACGCCGAGGTTGTGGCTGTCACGTTCGATGAGGATGTTGTTCCGGCCGAAGTCATCCTGGACATGTTCTTCGCCCTGCATGACCCCACCACGCTGAACCGGCAGGGCTACGACGTCGGCACCCAGTACCGGTCTTCCATGTTCTATGAGACCACTGAGGAGAAGATCCTCTTCGAGGAAGCCATCGAGCGGAACCAGGCTCTGTGGGCACATCCGATCGTGACCGAGGTCAGCCGGCTGCCGCGCTTCCATGTGGCGGAGGATTTCCATCAGGACTATTACGCCAAGTACCCCGAGCAGGGCTACTGCCGGGTGATCATCAATCCGAAGCTCGCCAAGGCCAGGAAATATTACTCTGCATGGCTTAATGCTTAGCAGCCGCCGCGCCCCCATCGTTAGGCTGACCTCAGTATTCACACTTGAGAGATAGGCATATCTACATGGCACGGATCTATGACGATGTTACGCAGCTGGTCGGCGGCACCCCGCTGGTCCGCCTGAACCGGCTGACCGAAGGCCTGGACGCTACCGTCGCCGTCAAGCTCGAGTTCTACAACCCGGCCAACAGCGTCAAGGACCGCATCGGTGTGGCCATCGTTGACGCCGCAGAAAAGTCCGGCGCCCTCAAGCCCGGCGGCACCATTGTGGAAGGCACCTCCGGCAACACCGGCATCGCCCTGGCCATGGTGGGTGCAGCCCGCGGTTACAAGGTCATCCTGACCATGCCGGAAACCATGTCCACCGAACGCCGCGTGATGCTCCGGGCTTTCGGTGCCGAGATTGTCCTGACCCCGGGCTCCGAGGGAATGCGCGGCGCTGTGGAGAAGGCCCAGGAAATCGTGACCAACACGGAGAACTCCATCTGGGCCCAGCAGTTCGCCAACGAGGCCAACCCTGAGATCCACCGCACCACAACGGCCGAGGAAATCTGGTCCGACACCGATGGCAAGGTGGACATCTTTGTCGCCGGCATCGGCACCGGCGGCACCGTCACCGGCGTAGGCCAGGTTCTGAAGGAACGCAAGCCCGAGGTCCAGATCGTTGCCATTGAACCGAAGGATTCCGCCATTCTGAACGGCGGCGCCCCCGGACCGCACAAGATCCAGGGCATCGGCGCCAACTTCATCCCGGAAATCCTGGACACCAACGTCTATGACGAAGTGCTGGACGCTACCCTGGAGGACTCCGTACGGGTCGCCCGTGAGCTTGGCGTCAAGGAAGGCATCCTGGGCGGAATCTCATCAGGGGCCATCGTCTGGGGCGCGCTGGAACTGGCCAAGCGGCCCGAGAACGCCGGTAAGCTGATCGTCGCCGTCGTCTGTGACTTTGGGGAGCGTTACATCTCCACCGTGCTCTATGACGATATCCGCGGCTGATTCAACAGCTGTCGGCCCATTTCCTGTAGAAAGAACTTTGTGGGCTTTTTCGCAAGACTAAAAGAAGACCTCGACGCCGCCAGGTCGCATGACCCGGCGGCTCGAGGTTCTTTTGAGAACTTTTTCGCATATTCAGGGCTTCATGCCATCTGGATCCACCGCCTGACGCACAAGATGTGGCGGAATCCCGGCCTCCGGTTCCCGGCGCGGCTGGTATCCCAGTTGGGCCGGTTCCTGACCGGAATCGAAATACATCCCGGAGCCACCATCGGCCGCCGTTTCTTCATCGATCACGGCATGGGTGTGGTGATCGGCGAGACCGCCGAGATCGGCGAAGACGTCATGATTTACCACGGCGTCACCCTCGGCGGCCGCTCACTGGCCAAGGTCAAGCGCCACCCCACCATTGAGGACCGGGTGACCATCGGCGCCGGCGCCAAGATCCTGGGGCCCATCACCATCGGGCGCGACAGCGCCGTTGGCGCCAATGCCGTGGTAGTCAAGGACGCCCCGCCGGAATCGATTGTGACCGGCGTCCCCGCTAAATGGCGCCACCGCGATGCCCAGCGCGAAACAAAGCCGGCAGTGGACCCCGCCGAGTACGACATCGAATACCGGATCTGAACCTTCCCTGCACCGCCTGGCCTGCGATGCGTCTCAGCACCAAGGCCACTGCCGCGTCATAAAGCCGGTCCGGCAGCAGCCTCTGGGACATGTGGACTCCCTGGGTGGACGGACACCTCCGGTGGCGCCGAACGCCAACGGCCGGCACCTCCCGGAGTATCCGGGAAGTTCCGGCCGCAGGTTTCGCAGCGTTATGCAGTTTTGGGGTGCGTGGAGCCTAGTGGGTGTCCACAGCTTCGATTTCGGACTTGTCTTCGCCCCAGAGGGTGTGGAAAGTGCCCTCGGCATCGACGCGGCCGTAGGTGTGTGCACCAAAGAGGTCCCGCTGGCCCTGGATCACGGCGGCCGGCAGACGCTTGCGGCGCAGGCCGTCGTAGTAGGCCAGCGAGGAGGAGAACACCGGCACGGGAATGCCGAGCTGCACAGCGGTGGAAACCACGCGGCGCCAAGCAGGCAGGACATCGGCGATGGCCTTGGTAAAGGCCGGGGCGAACAGCAGGTTGGCGGGCTTGTCCTCTGCCGCGTAAGCCTTGGTGATGTCCTTCAGGAGCTCGGCACGGATGATGCAGCCACCGCGCCAAAGGGAGGCGATCTCGTCCAGCTTCAGGTCCCAGCCATATTCCGTGGCCGCGGAGGTCAGCATGTCCAGTCCCTGGGCGTAGGACACCAGTTTGGAGGCGTACAGCGCCTGGCGGACGTCTTCGACGAAGGTGTCCGGAACCTCGACGGCGATTTCCTCACCGGCAAGCAGTTCCTGGCCGAGCTTGCGCTGTTCTGCCTGCGAGGACAGGGCACGGGCGAAGACGGACTCGGCGATGCCGGAGACCGGCGAACCCAGTTCCAGGGCGGAGATGACCGTCCAGCGGCCGGTGCCTTTCTGGCCTGCGGCGTCCACCACGACGTCGACGAACGGCTTGCCCGTCCTGGCGTCCACGTGGCCGAGGACCTGGGCTGAGATTTCGATCAGGAAGGAGGCGAGATCGCCTTTGTTCCACTCTTCGAAGATCTTGGCCTGGTCTGCCGGCTCAATGCCAGCCCCGGAACGCAGGAGGTCGAACGCCTCGCCGATGACCTGCATGTCGGCGTATTCGATGCCGTTGTGGACCATCTTGACGAAGTGGCCGGCGCCGTCTGTGCCGATCCAGGCGCAGCAGGGCTTGCCGTCCACGTGCGCCGCGATTTTCTCGAGCAGCGGGCCGAGGGCTTCGTAGGATTCCTTGGAACCGCCGGGCATGATGGACGGGCCGTTGAGGGCGCCTTCCTCACCGCCGGAGACTCCGATGCCCACGAAGTGCAGGTCCTTCTTGGCCAGGGCCGCTTCGCGGCGGCGGGTGTCCTCGTAATGTGAGTTTCCGGCGTCGATGATGATGTCGCCGGCTTCCAGCAGCGGTTCGAGCTGTTCGATGACCGAGTCAACCGGCTTGCCGGCCTTGACCATGATCAGGACGCGGCGCGGCTTCTCCAGCGAGTCCACCAGTTCCTGCAGGGTTTCGGTGCGGACGAAATCGCCGTCCGTACCGTGCCTTTCGAGAAGTGCATCAGTCTTTTCCACTGACCTGTTGTGCAGGGCAACCGTAAAACCGTTACGGGCAAGGTTGCGGGCCAGGTTGGCGCCCATTACCGCCAGGCCGGTGACACCGATGTGTGCAGACATCAAAAACTCCAATTCATTGTGTGCAATGGATGTGCAGGGTGGCTCCGCTTTCATTGCGAAGCACGCTGGCACGAACCACAGGGTCCGAATAAAGCATATATATTCAATCGGCTTCGGGAAAGCGGGGCCCACTCTATGAAACTCAGCCAGCCGTTTCCCAGTCTAGGCTTGACACCATGTCGACCAGCCTGCATCACCGTGCCATTGAGAATCTTGGCACCCGGATCATCACGGGCGACCTGCCCACCGGACACGTCATGCTGGCCGAGCACCTCGAAGAAGAACTGCGGGTTTCCCGGTCCGTGGTCCGCGAGGCCGTGCGCGTTCTCCAGTCGCTGGGCCTGGTGGAAACCATCAAGCGGGTGGGTATCCGGGTGCTGCCGCCGAGCCGCTGGAACCCGTTTGATCCGCAGGTCATCCGCTGGCGGCTCTCCAGCGAAGGCCGCGGCGCACAGTTGCGGTCGTTGGCGGAACTCCGCTCCGCCGTCGAGCCTGCCGCCGCGGAGCTGGCCGCCCGGAATGCCCCCGCGCCGCTGCGCCGGGAATTGGTGGACATCGCCCACGCCCTGCGCGACGCAGGGCACGACGGCGACGTCCCGCGGTTCCTTGATTTGGACATTGCGTTCCACTCGGTCCTTCTCTCAGGGTCAGGCAACGAGATGTTCGCCAACCTGATGGGGCAGGTGGCCGAAACCCTGACCGGACGCACAGTTCATGGCCTGATGCCGGACCACCCGCACGAGGGCGCGCTGCAGTGGCACGTTGACCTCGCCGAAGCAGTGGCCGCGGGCGATGCTCCGGCTGCGAGGGAGGCCTCCGAGCGGATCATGCGCCGCACCATGACGCGGATGTCCGGTACCTGGACGGATCAGCCGCGGGTATTCATCCCCGTCCGCAGGAACTAGGCGCCGCAGGAACTAAGCACCGGAACTGACCGGCCGGAAATCAAGCAGGACCTTGCCGGATTCGGCGGAATTCCGGGCAATGGCGAACGCTTCGATTGCTTGTTCTGCGGGGTATTCGTGGGTGATGACCGGTGTGATGTTGAGGGTGCCGTCGGCCAGGGCGGTGATGACGTCGTCAATTTCGTCGTTGAAGCGGAAGGAGCCTTTCAGCTCCAGTTCCCGTGTGATGGCCAGGGAGATCAGGACCGGCTGGGGTCCGCTGGGCAGGAGCCCGACCATGATCACGGTGCCGCCGCGGGCTGCACCCTGGATAGCGGAGGCCAGGCCGTGGTGGCTGCCGGAGGATTCAATGACGACGTCGGCCTGCACGGCCGCGATCGCCGCCTCGTTCCCCGCGGTAATCACTGCGTCAGCGCCCACCGCCGTGGCGATTTCCAGCGGTTTGGGGTGCATGTCGACGGCGGTGATGTGCGCCGCGCCGGCATGTTTGAGGACCGCGACGGCGAGGGCGCCGATCGGTCCGGAGCCGATGACCAGCGCGGTTTTGCCTTTCACGTCCCCGGCCCGGGTGACGGCGTGCCAGGCCACCGCGGCAGGTTCGATCAGCGCGGCGGTGCGCAGGTCCAGGCCCGCGGGCAGGGCCCGGAGCATCCGGGCGGGGAGGTTCACGTACCGGGCGAACGCGCCGTCGGTATGCGGGTAGCGGGCAGCGCTGCCCAGGTAGGTGCAGCCCGGGGACAGGTTGGGCCGGTCCGCCGGGTACCGGACGCCGGCTGTGGGCCCGGTCCCCGGGCCGGGGGTGGCGGGGTGGACCGCCACCGGGGTACCCGCGGACGGGCCGGTCCCGTCCGCGGCGGCGCGCACCACGGTCCCGGAAATCTCATGGCCGAGTACCAGCGGCGCCTTCAGGACCGATTCCCCCGCCGCACCGTGGAGCCAGTAGTGCAGGTCTGAACCGCAGATCCCGCCGTACCGGACCTCAACGACGGCCTCTTCCGGGGCCGGGACGGCGAGGGTCAGTTCGTCGATCCGGACGTCGTTGGCGGCATGGGCCACAACAGCCGGGCCACTCATAGGCAGTGCTGTATCCGGTGACATCAGACCACCACCGTCATGCCGCCGTCGATGAAGATGGTCTGCCCGTTCACGAAGTCCGAGCCGTCCGAGGCCAGCCAGACCGCCGGGCCGGCCAGGTCCTGCACGGTCCCCCAGCGGTGCGCCGGGGTCCGGCCCAGGATCCAGGCATTGAACTGCTCATCGTCCACCAGATTCTGGGTCATCTCCGTGTGGATATACCCCGGCGCGATCCCATTGATCTGCAAACCGGACCCGGCCCACTCAGCCGTCATGGCCCGGGTCAGGTTCCGCAGCCCGCCCTTCGCCGCCACATACGGGGCGATGGTGGGCCGTGCCAGGTCCGTCTGGACAGAGCAGATATTGATGATCTTTCCGTGCCCGCGCGGAATCATGTGCCGGGCAGCCTCCCGGCCCACCAGGAACGCGCTGGTCAAGTCAGTGGCGATCACCTGCTCCCAGTCCGCCACGTCCAGTTCCAGCATCGGCACCCGGTGCTGGATTCCGGCATTGTTCACCAGAATCTCCAGCGGCCCCACATGCTCTTCCACCCACGAAACGCCACGGGCCGCCTCCGCATCGGAAGTGACATCGAACGCGATGCTGTGGATACGGCCGGGCGCAAAATCAGCCGTCAGTGCCATCTCGGCAGCCTTTAACCGCTCAGCGTTGATGCCGTTCAACACCACCGTCGCGCCGGCGTCGGCCAAGGCCCGGGCCAGCGCGTTGCCGATCCCCCGGCTCGAACCGGTCACCAAAGCAACCCGCCCGGTCAGATCAAAAAGTGAAGTCATTGTGTCTTTCCTCAGTTGGTCTTGGTTGTGGGTTGGTCACCCAGATTGGAGATGGTTTGCCGGACTGCGGAGAGGTCGAGGTCCCCGAGTCCTTGGCGCTTCAGTTCCGCATAGAGTTCGACGCCGGCTCTTGCCATCGGCACAGCGGCACCTGCCGCCTGGGCGGCTTCGAGGACGAAGGAGAGGTCTTTGTGCATGAACTTGGCAGGTCCCGTGGGGGTGTAGTCCTTGCGGACCAGCCGTGGACCCACGACATCCAGGACGCGGCTGCCGGCCAGGCCGCCGGCGAGGACTTCGAACAATGCCGCCGGATCCAGGCCCGAACGCTCGGCGAGCTCGGCTGCCTCGGCGAGCGCCGCCGTCGTGGTTCCCACAAGGAGCTGGTTGCACGCCTTCGCAAGCGATCCCGATCCCAGCGGGCCTATGTGCCGCACGGTGGTTCCCATTGCTCCAAAGAATGCTTCGAGCCGCTCAAAGTCTTCAGCTGCGCCGCCGGCCATGATGGCCAGGGTCCCGTCGGCGGCACCGGTTGTTCCCCCGCTCACGGGTGCATCCACCACGGCGGCGCGGCCGTGGCTGGCCTCGTGCACCCGCCGTCCGAAGTCCCGGACTTTTTCAGGCGAGACAGAACTCATGACCACCACGGCCGTGCCGTCCGCCGGTGGCGTCTCTGCCCAGCTCACCAGCAGGCCTGAAGCGGCTTCCTCGATGAACGGAAGATCAGGAAGCATAAAGGCAATAACCGGGAAGTCCCGCAGCGAGGCGACATCGGGTGCTTTGCGGCCACCCATTCCCTGGAACTCCTCAATCGGTCCGGGTGAACGGTTCCACGCCGTGACGTTCCACCCGGCCAAAAGCAGATTCTTCGCCATGGGCAGGCCCATGAGTCCCAGGCCCACAAAGCCCGCTCTTTTTTCGTTCAAGGTGGCCTCGACTCACATCGTTGTGTGGTTAATGAAGGGAAATCTGTCCAATATCCTAGCCTCTATTCAGTATGATGAACACTATGACGACCGAAACCATTGTCGCAATCGCCGTCCCGCTCGAAGCAGAGCTGGTGGACCGCATCCGCGCCGTAGACCCGTCCGTAACCGTCCTCTATGAGCCGGACCTGCTTCCACCAGAACGTTTTCCGGCCGACCATTCCGGGGACCCCGGGTTCAAACGCACTCCCGCACAGGAAGAGCAATATTGGGCCATGCTCAACCGTGCGGAGGTCCTGTACGGCCTGCCGAACGAAAGCCCCGCAGGCCTTGCCCGCATCGCCCGTGAGAATCCGCGGCTTCAATGGGTGCATGCCATGGCTGCCGGGGCCGGGGGCGCCGTCAAGGCATCCGGCCTGGACCAGGAGACCCTCAGCAAGTTCCGCGTCACCACCTCTGCCGGTGTCCACGCTCTGCCCCTCGCGGAGTTTGCCGCATTGGGGATCCTCAACGGCTTCAAGCGGAGCGCCGAACTGGTCCAGGATCAGGCCGCCAAGGTGTGGCCCGAACTGAGGACTCCCACCCGGCTGGTCAGCGGCTCCACCCTGGTGGTGACCGGACTCGGCGAAATCGGCCTGGAGACGGCCCGCATCGCCCGCGCCTTGGGCATGAAGGTCAGCGGGACCAAGCGGACGGTGGAGCCGATCGAGGAGATCGAAGAGGTTTCGGACAATGAGGGCCTCGCCGGTCTCCTCGCCACCGCTGATGCCGTGGTGAATACCCTGCCCGGCACGCCCTATACAGAGAAGCTGTTCAGCCGGGAAGTCTTTGCGGCGATGAAGCCGGGAACCGTGTTTGTGAACGTGGGTCGCGGCACTGTTGTGGACGAGGACGCCCTGCTCGAGGCCCTCAACAACGGCCAGGTGTCCTACGCATGCCTTGATGTCTTTGCCGTGGAGCCTCTCCCCCAAAACAGTCCGTTGTGGGATCACCCCAAGGTACTCGTCTCACCGCATACATCGGCCCTCAGCGCGGCCGAGAACCGCCTGATCTCAGAGCGCTTCTGCAGCAACCTCCGCACGTTCCTCGACGGCGGCACCCTCCCCCATCTGGTGGACCCGGTCCATTTCTACTGATCTACCTGCCAAACCAAAAGGCGGCCTTCCCAGAGTGGGAAGGCCGCCTTTTTGGGTACAGGGTATTAGGTTGCGTCCTCCACGAGGACCAGGTCACGGCCCACCGTTTCGGGGGTGAAGAACGTGGTGCCGAAAGAAATCAAGGCCAGGACCAGGGAGTAGATGGCTGGAACCAGCCAGGAGTGGCCGGTGGCAGCCAGCAGCGCCACGCCGATCATTGGAGCGAACCCACCGGCCATAACGGCAGAGAGCTCGCGGCTCAGCGCCACCCCCGTAAAGCGGTGCTGGGCGCCGAAGAGTTCCGGCAGCATGGCGCACTGGGGGCCAAGCATGGACTGCACACCCAGGGAAATGCCCACCACCATCACCACCCAGACCAAGGTGACGTTGCCCAGGGTGACCAGGTAAAAGGCCGGCAGGGCGATGACGGCCTGGAAGAGAGCTCCGTAGCGGTACACCGGAACGCGGCCGAAGCGGTCGGACAGAGCGCCGAACGTGACCACCATGACTGCAGCAAACCCGGCGGCGATGAGCAGGCCCGTGGGTCCGATGAACTTGTCGCCGGCAAAAACACCGGCGGGCAGGCTGATGAAGGACACCAGGAGTGCAGAGTAGATGGACGAGTTTCCGTTTTCACCCATGCGGAGACCGATGCCGATCAGCACGTTCTTCTTTGAGTGCCTCCAGATGTGGCCCATCGGATTCTTGGCCACGGCCTTGTGCTTCTCCAGTTCCTGGAAAACCGGGGTTTCCTTGAGCCGGAGCCGGATGAAGACGGCAATGACAATCAGGATGAAGCTCGCCAGGAACGGAACCCGCCACAGCCAGCCCTGCAGGACTTCCTTATCTGCCAGCGCCATCAGGGCAAAGGTGCCCGCGCCCAGCAGCGTGCCCAGCTGGATTCCGACGAACGGCAGCGCAGCGAAGAAACCGCGACGGCGGCGCGGGGCCACCTCCGAAATCAGGGTGGTGGCACCTGCCTGCTCGGCGCCGGCGCCCAGGCCCTGGAGGATGCGCAACGCCACGAGGAGCACGGCTCCCACCATGCCGGCCTGCTCGAAAGTGGGCAGGAGTCCGATGGCGAAGCTGGCCATGCCCATCAGGCCGATGGTGAGGATCAGGACCATCTTCCGGCCGAACCGGTCGCCGATGTAGCCGAAGACCACCCCGCCGAACGGCCGGGCAGCGAAGCCCACTCCGTAGGTGGCGAAGGAGGCGATGACTGCACCGCTCTCGCCCAGCGGCGAGAAGAAGAGCGGTCCGAAAATGAGGGCTGAGGCCAGCCCGTAGATGTAAAAGTCGTAGTACTCCAGAGCGGAACCTACGGAACTGGCAAGTGTTGCCCTTCGCAGCTGGTCAGGATCGACGACGGCGCCATCCAGGTCTGCCTGCGGTGATTTAGTACGAGTTGTCACAGGAACTCCCTCAAAAACACTCCAGGCCCCCGTTGGCCTGGTGGGATAGCAAGGACACCCGTGGGCGGTGGGCCATCATGCATCAGAGCCCCGATTACCAGGACCACGTCTTGGGGCAGGTCCAGGCAAGCAACTCGCAGGCCAAGGACCAGCTGGTGAAGGACTGGATGGGAGCCGGCTCACCGGAGGTGCGGCCGTTCGCTCCGGAGTTCCTTGCAGCGCAGAAGAGATTCGATGGCCGCGAACCCGCCCGCGCCGAGACGCGGGAACGGGACGCAGAGCAGCGCCGCCAGGCGTTCCTTGCCCGGCAAGGGCGCGGCTCTGATGAGGCACTAATCCAGGTCAGTACCCTCGGTTCCACCGAGGCCAGGAAAGACGCCGAGGGGTATAAGGCTGTTGCGACGGCCGAGTACGCCCGTGCCGACCAGGCGAAGGAAGAATCCGCCCGCGAGGAACACCGCGGACCCTCTCACGCGGAGGAGGAGTGGTACCGGGAAGAGTTCCTTACCCACCACCCCGACGCCGTCGTTGCCGAGGTCAACGCCGACACAGCCGCCCATCAGGGGGCCGGTCACGAACGGGCAGGCAACGTCGCGGCTGACCGTGCGGCGGCACCCTACGGCACCGCTGAGCACCGTGCAGCGCTGGAACAGCAGCTCGTGACAGCCGGGGTACCCGCAGAGGCAGTCAAAGCGCGCATGCAGGGCGAGAAAATCCAGAAATACCCGATCACCCACGCGGCCGCCGGCAAGGGCGCGAAGGCCGGCAAAACCCGTGGAGCGAACGTAAACCAAGGCCAGACGCAGAGCAAGAACCGCACGCGCGGCCGCTGACCCCGGCAATGCGCAGAGGAGCCCCGCACACCGTTGGTGTGCGGGGCTCTGGTGGATCGTGGCCCGTCAAGGGCCGGGACTACCTGTTAGAAGGGGGAGACTTCAGAACTCACCCGTGACGTAAACACGGCCGCCGTTGGGATCGTCCTTAAACGGGCCCTTCGCATTTACGCATGGTTGGTTTGTTTGATCCGGTAGTGCCGGTGGCCGCCGGCGGCGAGTAGGCATCTGAGCCGGTAGTTGGTGAAGTTGCGGAAGCCGCGGGCGATTCTGCGGGTGGTTTCGATGACGCCGTTGATTGCTTCGGTAGGGCCGTTGGAGGCACCGTTCGTTTCGAAGTAGGCCAGGATCGCGGCCTTCCATTGTTTGAGTGTCCGGCCGAGGCGGGCGACTTCCGGGATCGGGCAGGACGGGAAGGACCCAATGACTTCATTCACGAGTTCCCTGCCCCGCTCCGGCCTGGCGTGATAGATGCTGCGGAGCTTCTGATAGCACTGCCAGGCGAGGGTGACTTCGTGGTCGGGGTCTCCGGCATTGAGCTTCGCGTCCAGTCGGGCTGATTGCTTGTCAGTGAGGTGTTCGGCGCCGATCTGCAGGGTCCGGCGGATACCGTAGAGCGGGTCGCCCTTGCGTCCGCGGTGCCCGAGAGTGTCCTGCTGGACCCGGCGGCGGACCTCATCTACCATGGCCGATCCGAGTTTCACGACGTGGAAA